>JAAYZO010000766.1 GCA_012514865.1 Lentisphaerota bacterium
TGCGCCTTGTGGAAGCGGTTGAGCTCGGGATTCGGTGTCTCGATCAGCATACCCTGCGCTACACGCCCCCGCCAAAAGGCAGCCACCTGCGCAAGGGCAGTGTCGAAGTGGATCCCCTCCAGTACTTGGATCTCCGACGGCTCGCTCAGGGTGATGAAGGGCACCTTGAGTATCACGGCCCGCTCCTCACCCGGCAGGAGGATCTCTTCGTAAATCAGGCCGTGGGCCGATCGATGCACGGTGCCGCGACCGCTCGAACAAATGGAGAGCCTCAGACGGCGCTCCGCCCCGCATAGGGTGTAGATGAGGCCATCCTCAACCTGGAGGTCTTCCTCGCCCCCACCATCGGCCGTGCTCAGGCTGAGGCGGGCCACCCCGGGCGATGGGCCATCGTTGCGGAACGTCAGGCGCACCAGGGCGACTACGGTATCGTCGCCCTGTTTCTCCGTAGCATCCGCGATATCACCCACAAGCCAGGTGGCAAACGCCTCCTGGCGCACCACGATGGGCTCCGTGGTCCATTCGGTCCGCATGATGGGCAGATAGCCGTCCAGCAACTGCCGCGTCTCGGGCTCGGGCAGTCCGAAGCGCATGGCGAGCACCTGACCCTCCCACAGCAACCGGCCGGTGTCCCGCCCCGGCACGCGCCGGATGAAGTTTTCGGGCAATACCAGGTCACCGTTGGGCTCGAGCCTGAACTTCTGCCGTCCGCCCTCACAGCCGAGCACGAAGTAGAGCCGGCCCTTGCCGGGCATCTCGGCCCAGGCGCGTTCCCAGGTCTGCTCCGGCAGCTCAGCCACGCGTTGCCACGTGGTCTTGCCACGGCGGGCTTCCCAGCCGCTGCGGAGCGACGCAAGTCCGGGATACTCCACCGCACTTGCCACCGCGATGCCGAAATCGGGCAGATAGACGGTCTCGCCGGCTGCGACAGCGTTCAGGTCCACGGAGATCGCCGGTTGCGATGCGAAGCGCAGCGTGAGGGTCGTGCGGTCGAACGAGTTGGCATCGTCGTTCCACGCGTACCGGATACGCGCACGCACCCCTGCCGTCAGACCGCTCGTTCGCGAGCGCCAGCTGCCATTTGGCAGAACCTGGCTGTCGTCGGTCGGAACCTGGCAGTCGCCAGTCAGAGCCGCCACACCGGCTACGGTCCCGTTGAAGACCTCAAGATGGCCATCCCAGACCTGCGCGGACGAAGCAATACCTCCCCATTCGAGGCATACATCGACCTCGCGCCACTCTGAGTCGGTATAGGCGTGCACACGCTCAACTGCCGGACCATTCGCCCCACCCTGAAGCCGGAGTTTGAGCGTGCGCCGGAAGCACACGGGGAACTCGCCTGCGTGCGGGATGGCCTCTTCGTCGAGTGAGCGAAAGGTGTAGGACCAGGTGCCCCCGTCGCCTTCGATGTCGACCATGGCCTCGCGCCACTGTCCGGTAATCCAGTCGTCCATCGCGAGCCAGCCCTCATCGCCGGCGCCGACTGTGGCATTCCTGGCCACGCGCACCCCGGGCCAACTGCGCTGCCAATAGGCAAGCAGCGGCAGCCCGTCGCGTGTCACGGGTTGTGCGAAGACGACCTCCACCCGGTGCAGGTCCCGGGGATCCTCCCACCAGATCTCAACCTCGCCTGGGCGCGGCTCGAGCACCCTGGCGGCATACGGCACGACGTCAACGGCAGGTCTCATCCACCCTCCTCAAAGCGATCGCATTGCGTGCCAGCACGACAGAGTGCAACTCGCGGTCCCTATCCCTTGCGAAGGGAAGCGAGGCACGCCCGCGGCGGCGTGACGCCCGGCTGGGGTCAGGAACCGTGCCCGTACTGGCGCGTGGCATCGATCATCGCCTGTACATTTTCAGGCGGCGTGCCCGGTGCCAGCGGGCTCCCGTTCGCCACAACAAACGGGCCATATGCCGCCGCCTCCAACTGCTGGCGCACGGCTGTTTCGACCTCAGCGGGCCGCCCCCGGAGCAGCA
>JAAYZO010000091.1 GCA_012514865.1 Lentisphaerota bacterium
GCGCAGAAGCCGGCCAGGCGTCGGGCCGCGTCGAGGCTGCCGCAGCGCGTCGCGGCGGCGGCGAGGTGCACCTCGGCGAGGGCGCCCTGGTAGCGCTGGCCGGCGCCGTCGAGGCCGCGGTGGGCATAGCCCCCGACGAACTCGCGCTCGAGGAGCGCCTCCAGGGGCGCCGCCAGGCACGGCTCGCCGAGGCGTTCGGCGCAGAAAGCGATGCTCAGGAGGCGGTCGAAGTGCGGCACGCGGCGCATGTCGATGCGGCCGCGGAAGTACGGGTTGATCCCGGTCGACGGCGCCCCGCCGGCGTCGGTGCGGTCGATCACGGCCGCCACGGCCGCGGCCGCATCGACGGCCCGGCAGAGCCCCAGCAGCACGAGAAGCTGATTCAGGCGCCAGTAGTCGTCGGGGCCGTCGACCATGCCGGCGCGCGGCTTGCCGGGCTTGTGCGGATGGCCGTCGTCGCAGGGCCAGCGCTCGCTGGCCGCCAGGTCGCGCAGGGCCGCCACCAGGAGAGTCTCGCCGCGTCGCGAGCCGAACCACGCCAGGCCCTTGGCGAGCTGCAGCCGGCCGGGACCCTCCGGGGCCGCGGCGAAGGCGGCCTCGAGGAGGGGCACCGCCGCGGCGGGTGTCGCCAGGACGAGGTCGCGGAGGGCCATCTCGTCGCCGGCCGCCAGCCGCGCGACGGCGCCCTCCGGCGGGTCGGCGCCCGGCCACGGCGTCGCCAGGCGGTCGACCACGATCCCGAGGTCACGAAGGCGGCCCACCAGGGCCGCGACGTCGATGCGACGCGGGTCGCCATCCGCCGTGGCGGCCATGGCCGCGGCGAGGCCGGTGGCGTAGCCGAGGTTCTGGATATCCGGGACCATCCGGCACAGGCAGGCCGCATCGGGGGTCGCCGAGATCGCCTTGGCGGTCACCATCAGCCCGCGTCGCCCGCGCGGGATGCAGCAGCGCAGGGGCACGCGCACCGGCAGCTCGACGGTCTGCAGGGGCAGGAAGCCGAGCCGGCCGAGCCAGGAGGCGCTCGGGCCATGCGGATCCCAGTCGCTGCAGGCGACCGCGATGGTGTCCTCGAAGCAGCGTCCGGAGAAGACGTCGCGGAGGTCGAGGGTCGTCTCGCCCTCGATGTGGCGGCCCTCGCGCACGGTCAGCATGCCGGTGAAGTCGAAGTGGCGGCCCAGGCGGTGTGCCAGGCGCTGGCCGCGGAGGACCTCCGAGAGCAGGCGCTGGTCGATGACGTCGAGGTCGGAGGCGACGGCCTCGGCGCCGCCGCGGCCGAGGCTCCACTGGCTGCAGTCCTGGGCATTGCCCGAGCGCGCGTCGCCGAAGCTGGCGGCGACGCCGCAGGCGGCCGCCGCGTCGCCATCGCCGGTGGCGTCGAGGGTGACCGCGGCCGGCAGGACGACGAGGCCCTCGCGGTCGGCGACCAGCAGGCCGCGGACGCGGTCGCCGTCGACGACGCCGCCGCAGACCACGGCGCCGGGGTACCACCGCCCGCCATGGCGGA
Source organism: Lentisphaerota bacterium (assembly GCA_012514865.1). Lineage (GTDB taxonomy): Bacteria > Verrucomicrobiota > Lentisphaeria > Oligosphaerales > JAFGRS01 > JAGVUW01. The sequence continues at coordinate 1,505 of JAAYZO010000091.1, forward strand.
CGATGGCGTCGAGGTAGTGCGCCATGCGCAGGAGCCGCCGCACGCCGCCGCGGCCCGGGTGGAGGCGCTCGGCCAGGGCCGCCTGCTCGGCATCCAGGCGTGCCGTGATGCCGCCGCGGTAGCCGTGGTAGTAGCCGCCCACCAGGCCGATCGTCTGGGTGCCGCCGGGGTCGGAGAGCTGCTCGACGACGGCCGTCGTGGCACCGGCCTCGAGCGCGGCCAGGGCCGCCGGCGCGCCGGCGGTGCCGGCGCCGGCGACCAGGACGTCCGCGCCGGGCTCGTGCGGGACGCCGTCGAGGCTGGCGAGGTGCACGGCCTCCAGCGTCAGGCCCAGGCCGGGGTCGTCCAGAGGCTCGAGCCGGGTCGCCGCGGTGTCGACC
>JAAYZO010000767.1 GCA_012514865.1 Lentisphaerota bacterium
AGGAGCAGGACAAGGATCAGGACAAGGATCAGGACAAGGACGGGGACAAGGAGGGGGACAAGGAGGGAATGGGAGACAAGCAGCAGGACAAGGAGCAGGACAAGGAGGGGGACAAGGAGGGACAGGGAGACAAGGAGCAGGACAAGGATCACGACAAGGACGGGGACAAGGGGGGGGAGACGCAGGGACAGGGGGCCGAGCAGGATAAGAACGGGGAGACGCCGGGCGAGGCGCCGACGGCGCAGGCGGGCGACGGCGACGGCCAGGACCAGGAACAGCAGGCCAAGGCGGCGCGTCTTGCCGAGCAGGCCGCCCGTGACATATTGGACAACGAGAAGCGGCAGCGGGACCGGCGTACAGCGGCCGAACAGCGCCGCCTGCAGCCGGTGGACAAGGACTGGTGAACCGCGGTGAAGGTGTGCTCTGAGAGTCGTCGCATCGGGCCGTCGACGGCCGCCGTGTTCCGTCGGCGGCGCGGCGCCGCGCCGTGGCTGGTGGCGGTATGCCTGCTGGCCGGCGCCGCGCTGTGGTCGCAGGAGGCCCTGCGGGCCGAGGTCGCCATCGAGTCCCAGGACCTCTTCGTCGGCGAGCCGGCCGTCTTCCAGATCACGGTCAACGCCAGCAACGACATCGCGGCCCCGGACATCACCGCCGCCGCCGCCGACTTCACGGTCGAGGTCCTCGGACCGCGCTCCAACAGCAGCACGCAGGTCTCCATCGTCAATGGCCAGGTCACCCGCAGCGTCCGCCATGAGACCATCCTGGCGTACCGCCTGACGCCCAGACGCGCCGGGCTGCTGCAGATTGCCGCGATGACGGTGCGCGCCGGCGGTCGCGAGGCCATCACCCAGGCCATCCCCGTGCGCGTGCGCCCGGCCGACCAGGGCGCCGCCGCCGAGGGCATGGCCCTGCGCATGGATCTCTCCCGCGACACGGTCACCGTCGGCGAACCAGTCACCGTGACCTGGACCTGGAGCATCTCCAACGAGGTCCGCGGCTTCGAGTTCGCCCTGCCGCTCTTCGAGCTGCCGGACGTCGACCTCCCCAAGGTCGAGCCGGTGCTCGATCCGCAGCGCCGCGACCGCTATGTCGGCATCCGGGCGCCGGACGGCCGCCAGCTCGTGGCCCTGCAGACGGCCCGCCGCGGCCCCGCCGGACAGACCATCGACATCGTCTTCAGCCAGGTGCTCATACCCCGCCAGCCCGGCCAGATCACCCTGCCTGGCAGCACCGTGGTCTGCGAGGTCTTCGCGCCGAATGCCACGCCCGGACGCCGCCGGGGGCCCTTCTCCAACCCGCTCTTCGACGACCCCTTCATGCGCCAGGGATCCTACCGCCGCGCCGCCGTGGCCTCCAACGCGCCCGTCCTGACCGTCAAGCCCCTCCCCGAAGCCGGCCGACCGGCCGACTTCGCCGGCCACGTCGGCGCGTACCGCCTGCGCGTGACGGCCGAGCCGACCGAGGTGAATGTCGGCGATCCGATCACCCTGACCCTCGAACTGTCGGGGCCGGAGTTCCTCGAGCCGGTGCCCGGGCCGGACCTTGAGCACCACGAGGACCTCGCCCGCGACTTCCGCATCTCACCCCCCGAGCCGGGCCTGGTCGAGGACGGCCGTAAGGTCTTCAAGCGCATCCTGCGAGCCCGCCATGCCGACGTCACCCGGATCCCGGCACTGCGGCTGCCCTACTTCGACACCGCTGCCGAGGCCTACCGTGTGGCCGAGTCGGAGCCCATACCGGTGACCGTCCGGGCGGTCCGCGTCGTCACTGCCATGGATGCGGAGGGCGCCACCGCCACCGCCTCCGACGCCGGCCGGCGCCTCCAGGCCTGGAGCCGCGGTATCGCCGCCAACTACGAGGACCTCGCCGCCCTGACCGACCAGCACGTCGGCCCGGAGGCCTGGCTGCACTCGCCCCTCTGGGCTGCGTCCTGGGCCGTGCCGCCCCTGCTCTGGGCCCTGGCCCTGACCGGCGCCACCGCGCACCGGCGCCGCCATGCCGACCCGGCAGCGCGGCGAGCGCGCCAGGCCGGGGCTCAGGCACGACGCGCCCTGCGCGCCGCGGCGGCGTCCGGCGACGCCGCCCCGACGCGCGTCCTGGAGGCCCTCCGCGAGTACCTCGGCGCCAAGCTGCGCCTGAGCTCCGGCGCCCTCGTCTTCGGCGATGTCGAGGAGCCCCTGCGCCAGCGCGGCGTGGCCGCCGACGACCGGCAGGCCCTCAAGGCGCTCTTCACCGCCTGCGAGGCCGGGCGCTATGCCGCCGGCCTCGGCGCCGAGACGACCTCGGCGGCGGAGCTGGCCGCGTCGGCCCGACGGCTGCTCGAGAGCATGGAGAGGACGCTGAACGGATGCTGAGAGGCCTCACAGCCGAATCACTGGAGCACGCACGCAGGTCCACGGCGCCGCCCGTGGACCTCCCGGGCGCCACCAGCGCCCGCGAAACGACAGACCCGGCGCGCCGGGTACGCCAGGGCAAGACGCGGCTCATAACGGCGTCACCGTGTCCCTGCCTGCCTCCGTTCCGGCGCCCTGAGAGGGCATCATCCGTCAGCCCGGGGCAACGCTCTGGGAAGACCGGCATGACGCCTTGCAGGCTGAAGGTCTGCGACAGGACCGTGAGCACCCCGCCGCCATGCCTCCTGCGCGCCGCCCCGACGGCGCCCGGCCGTGCCCCGGGCCTGGCCGCCCGCCTGGCCCTGGCGCTCCTCCTGGCCGGCCTCGGCATGGCCCGCGCCGCCACGCTCGACGAGGGCACCATCAACGACCTCTACAGCGAAGCCAAGGCACTCTGCCGCGAGGCTACCGCCCTCGCCGCGAGTGACCCGGATGGCGCCCGGGAACGCTTCGGCAAGGCCGCCCTGCGCCTGGAGCGCATCGTCACCGAGGGCGGCATCCGCAACGGCCGGCTCTTCTACAACATCGGCAACTGCTACTTCCACACCGAGGACCTCGGCCGCGCCATCCTGAACTACCGCCGCGCCGAGCAGTACACGCCCAACGACCCGAACCTGCGCCAGAATCTCGACTACGCCCGCCGGCGGCGCCTCGACCGCATCGAGCTGCCCGAGCGCACCAAGGCACTGAAGACCCTGCTGTTCTTCCACGACGACCTGACCCAGCGCCAGCGTGCCCTGGGCGCGGCGCTGGCCTGGTCGCTGCTGTGGCTGTGCCTGGCCGGCCGCGTCCTGCGGCGTTCGAACACCCTGGCCTGGCTGGCCGGTCTGGGTGCCCTCGTGGCGGTCCTGCTGATGGGCTCGCTGGCGGTGGAGTGGTGGCAGTGGCGGCGGGTACAGCCCGGGGTGGTGGTCGCCGGCGAGGTCGTCGCCCGCAAGGGCGATGGCGCCAGCTTCGAGCCGGCCTTCACGGCGCCCCTCCACGCCGGCGCCGAGTTCCGCATCCTCGAGGACCGCGGCGGCTGGATCGAGGTCGCCCTCGACGACGGCCGGCACTGCTGGCTGCCCTCACAGGCCGTGGAGAGAGTACGATGAGCCACACCGGAACGCCCCGCCGGCCCGACATCCTGGTGATCCACACCGATCAGCAGTCGGCCACGGCCCTGAGCTGCGCCGGCAGCCGCGACCTGCGCACACCCGGCCTGGACCGCCTGGCCAGCCAGGGCGTGCGCTTCGAGGCGGCCTACTGCACCCAGCCGCTGTGCACGCCCTCGCGCGCCAGCATGGCCACCGGCCTCATGCCCCACGAGTGCGGCTGCGTCCGCAATGGCGTCGGCATCACCGAGGGCCTCCGCCCGCAGGGCTACGGGCGGATCCTGGCCGAGGCCGGCTACCAGTGCTTCTACGGCGGTAAGTGGCATGTCCCCGAGATCGCCATGCCGGCGGCCAACGACCATGGCTTCCAGGTCATCTGCGGCTTCAACGACGCCCAGCTCGCCGATGCCGCCATCGGCTGCCTGGCACGCCTGGCGGCGCAGGGCCCGTCCGAGCGGGCGCCCTTCCTCATGGTGGCCAGCTTCGACAACCCGCACAACATCTGCGAGTGGGGCCGCGCCATGCCCCTGCCCTGGGGCGGCATCGGCGAGCCGCCGAAGACCGCCGACTGCCCGAACCTCCCGGCGAATTTCGCGCCGGCGCCCTTCGAGCCGGAGGTCATCCGCCTCGAGCAGGCCGCGCACTGGGGCATCTACCCATACCGCGAACGCAGCCCGGAAGACTGGCGGCAGTTGCGCTGGGCCTACAGCCGACTCGTCGAGAAGGTCGACGCCGATATCCGACGCATCCTCGAGGCCCTCGAGACCCGCGGCCTCGCCGAGAATACCGTGGTGATCTTCTGCAGCGACCACGGCGATGGCCAGGGCGCCCACCAGTGGAATCAGAAGAGCGTCCTGTTCGAGGAGTCGATTCGCGTGCCGCTCCTCATCCGCGCCCCGGGATGCCGCCCGGGCGGCATCGACACGTCACACCTGGTCTCGACCGGGCTCGACCTCCTGCCGACCCTCTGCGACTACGCCGGGGTGCCGGTCCCGGCCGGCCGGCGCGGGCTCTCGCTCCGGCCCCTGGTCAGCGCCGACGCCGCCCCGCCCGCGGCCTGGCGTACGGCCCTCTGCGTCGAGACGCGCTTCGACGGCGACCGCGGCTACCAGAGCACCGGGCGGGCCCTGCGCACAGGACGGCACAAGTACACCGTCTACGACCGCGGACGCTACCGCGAGCAGCTCGTCGACCTCGTCGACGACCCCGGCGAAATGACCAACCTCGCCGTCGAGAGCTGCTTCGGCGACCTCCTCAACGACTGCCGCCGCAAGCTCGCCCGCGAGCTGCGCGCCACCCAGGACCCCTTCCGCGTCCCGGCGTAGAAAAAGAACCGCCGCCGCGAAACCGCGGCGGCGGTGGCAGTGACTACGCCCGGCGCGGGGCGTTACAGGGCGATGCAGTCGATGCCGACCTGCTCGCAGAAGGCGATGATGTCCTCGTAGAGGCCCTCGCCGTAGCCGAGGACGCCGTACTCGTTGTTCCAGGCCTCGATCATGTCCTCGACATCGCAGTGGACCGTCCCGAAGGCATGCGGCCAGAAGGGAATCTGGCACTCCTCGCGGCGGCTCCGGATGATGGCCGGATCCGGCTCGAAGACGGTGCAGCGCGCCACGACCATCTCGAACTCGCCGTCGTAGCGCCCGAGGCGGGCCAGGACGCCCTCGCCGGCCTTGCACACCAGCTCGACCGAGATGCCGCCGGCGCCGCCCTCGGTGGGGATGCCATGCTGGGCAAAGCCGGCCGGGCCGACCTTGCCGGCCAGGCCGGGCGGGCAGGCGCCGTCGCCGATGATCTTGATCTCGTTGCGGCGCTTGTCAATGTGCTGCAGGTCGCCGTAGTAGACCGGGTCGGTGCTCAGGTCGCTCAGGAGCTTCACGGTCATGGCGGTGTTGAAGTCGCTGAGGGTGGAGGTGCCGACGCCGGCCTGGAGCATCATGCTCTGGGCGAAGCAGGAGGCGCAGTAGTCGTCGCCGAGGCCGGGGAACGACTGGATGGTGTAGAAATCGAAGCCCTCCTTGGCGATGATCGCTTTGAGGGCCAGGTAGAGCCGCACCGAGCGGTTGCTGAGGTCATCCGACGGCACCGGCACGCGGAAGTACGGCTGCATCTCACGACGCGTCCGCGCCACCTCGTCGGCGCTGAAGGACTCGGCGATGCGAACCAGCTCGGTGGTGTCGCGCGAGTCGATGTCGACGCCGAAGACGCGCATCCACTGCGACGGGTCGGCGACGCCGCAGGTCTGGCCCATGCCACGGCCGCCGAAGGCGCCGATGGTGCTCATGTTCAGGCGGTTCTTCAGAGCCGCACCGCGACAGTACGAGACGATGCGGCCGACATCGACCGGGTCATCCCAGGAGCCGTAGACGAAGCGGTGCTCCAGGCCGATCTCCTTGAGGGCGCCGTGCATGACCAGCCCGCCGACCGGGCGCCAGCCCTGCGAGCCGGGGTTGGTCCAGATGGCGATGCCCTTGCCACTGCCGGCGAAGTCGCGCAGGGCCCCGATCAGGTGCGCCGCCCAGACCCAGGTGCCGCTGAAGAGCACCACCGCGTCGATGTCGTCGCGCCGCTTGAACGCCCCGAAGCAGGCCCGGGCCTCGGCCTTGCTCGCCACCACCAGGTCGTACTCCACCAGCTCGACGCCGGCCTGACGCAACGCCTGCTTGGCGTTCGCCACCAGGGCATCGTCGATGAAGGGCGTCCCCATCGGGTCCTTGAGACCGTCCTTGTGCACCCCGTAAACGATAAAGCCGACCTTGGGAGTCACCATAGCCATCTCCTCATGCTGCCTTGGACTGAGCGGTGCGGACGCCCCGATCGGCACGCCGACCCGCGACATGGGTACAAGGTAACGGCCGGCCGCGACAGGTCAACCGCCGGCGCCGCCGCGAAGCACCGCCGGACCGCCAGGCAGGAGCCTGGGGAAGGCAAGGGACACCAGGGACAGAAGGGACACCGGGGACAGAAGGGACACCAGGGAACGGCGCCGTGCAAGTAGGTCCACGGCGCCGTCCGTGGACCACCGGGCGCCGACGGCGCCCGGGAGGAGAGCCGAGCCGACGCTCGGCGCTCCCAGGCAAGCGGCTGCGGGCAGCCGCCGCGGCAGAGGCGCCGTCGGCGCACCCGGCGCCCTTGAGTCCCTTGAGTCTAATACTCTTCACTTAGCTTTGAATAGCTGTGGATTCTGCGCGATATTACCTCCGTAGCCTATGGAGGTGACTATGGCGCGGAACGAGCAGACTCTGCCCGGGGGAGTGCGGCTGAACGACCAC
>JAAYZO010000092.1 GCA_012514865.1 Lentisphaerota bacterium
CCCCTCCAGGGTGCATGGCGTGCAATCCGCGTTTCCGGGGGTCGGGCTGCGCGCGACCCCCGGCTACGATCTGGCACCCCTCCAGGGTGACCGAGTGAGCGCCGCCGCGATCTTCAAACAGCCCTGACGTCGCGGCGGCGTTCCGCAACCTTCCCCACGACGCCGTGTCTGAGGATCATTCGCGCCTGGCGTCCGTGGCGCCCGGCCGACCCCAAGGAGCTTCCCATGCACATGGCATCGACGTGGCGTCCGGCCGTGGCCGGCCTGGGTCTGGTGATCGCCTGCGGCTTCACCGCGCGGGCTGAGGACTGGCCGCAGTTCCTCGGTCCGCAGCGCAACGCGGTCGCCCCGGCGGTCGGCCTGGCGCGAAGCTGGCCCGCCGCCGGCCCGCAGTGTCTGTGGTCGGCGCCCCTCGGTGCGGGTTTCGGCGGCCCCGCCGTGGCCGACGGCAAGGTCTACGTCCTCGATCGCGAGGGCGAGGCGAAGGACATCGTGCGCTGCCTCGGCCTGGCCGACGGCAAGGAGATCTGGTCCTGGTCGTACGAGGCGGCCGGCAAGTTCAGCTACCCGGGCAGCCGCTCGACGCCGACCCTCGACGACCAGGCGCTCTACGTGGTCGGGCCGCTCGGCCATGTGCACCGCATCGACCGCGCGACACGACAGCCGACCTGGAGCAAGCACCTCATCGACGACTTCGGCGGCAAGCGCCCCAACTGGGCTATCTCACAGTCGCCCATCGTGGTCGGCGACCGCGTCATCCTCGCACCGCAATCGCCCACGGCCGGCGTCGTCGCCTTCGAGAAGGTCTCCGGCAAGAAGGTCTGGTCGTCGCCGCCCCTCGGCGCCATGAGCTACTGCTCGCCGGTGCTGGCCAGGATCGGCGACGTCGATCAGGTGGTGCAGATCTCGGACAAGGGAACCGTCTCGGGCATCGCCCTCGACGACGGCAGGATCCTCTGGCAGTTCAAAGGCTGGACCTGCAACATCCCCATCGCCTCGCCCGTGGTCATCGACGACGGACGGCTCTTCATCAGCGGCGAGTACGGCGCCGGGTCGGTCATGATCAAGGTCAGCGCCGACAACGGGACCTTCACCGCCACGGAGGTCTTCCGGACCCAGGAGTGCATGTCGCAGATCCACCAGCCTCTGCTCTATAAGGACCACATCTACGCCAACAGCAACGGCAACAAGGCTCGTGACGGCTTCGTCTGCCTCGACCTGAAGGGCGCCCTGAAGTGGAAGACGGGCGACACGCCAAACTACGAACGCGGCAGCGTCCTCCTGGCCGACGGCCTGATCTTCGCCGTCAACGGCCGCGATGGCACCCTGGCCATCATCGAGCCGGTGCCGACCGAGTTCCGCCTCCTGGCCAGTGCCAAGGTCCTCAAGGGCGGCCAGGCCTGGGCTCCCATGGCCGTCGTCGGCGGCCGGCTCCTGGTGCGCGACCAGCAGCACCTGCGCTGCTTCGACGTCGCGGCCAAGGCCCCCTGACCGGTCACCCGCCACCGGCAATCAAGGAGGGTCGGGAGGCGGTGGGCGAAAGGCAGGGACTCCAGCGTTGGACGTTCAGCGTTGAGTCCGCTCTAGAAAATCGTCCTCGTCCTCAGCGCAGCGGTCCTCGTCCTCGTACTCGATAGAGTTTGAGCTCAACTTCGACGACGAGGGACGACGACGAGGACGAGTACGATACGCGATAAGCCTTTGTAGAGTGGACTCAGCGTTCGACGTTCGACGTTCGGCGTTCGACGTTCGGCGTTCGACGTTCGGCGTTCGACGTTCGACGTTCGACGTTCGGCGTTTGACGTTGGGCTCCCCCAAGAGGCGGCGCCGGGCTCCTCGGCCGATCGGTCGGGTCCGTCGGATCGGTCCGATCGCCGCGCCCGCCGCGGCGGAGCGCTCTGGCATTCCGCCGCGCCCGGCACCGCGGCGGCGCGCTCTGGCATTCCGACGCGGCAGGTACTACACTGGCGTGGGACCGGCGGTCGCCGTCGATGGCGGCCCCGGCAGGTGGAAACCGCTGGCTGAGGAAGGCTTCACGTGAGCATGCACCATCGACTCGCCCGATCCATCATGGCAGCCCTGGCCCTGGCCCTGCTGGGTTCGGCGCCGCTGCAGGCCCGGCCGCACGTGGCGCGTCGCCTCGGCCACCCCAGCACGCGCTTCGCCGATCCGCTGCAGACCCCCGAGGACCTCCGTGAACGCCTGACCTCGCCGGCGCTGCGCGGCGACGTCGCCACCATCGTCCAGCTCTGCGACGGCTGGCAGGGCAGCCTGGACGACTTCCGCGAGGCCGCCGCCACCGCGCCGATCGCGCCCCTGCAGATACCGATCGGGGCGCACCTGCCGGCGATGTCATCCCGACGCGATGGCCGCCCCATCCTCCTGCGCGATGTCGTCTGGGGCGGCACCGAGCCCATCGATGCCTATGAGTTCTTCTTCTACTCGCGCGGCCGGCGCTACCGCTGCGTCACCCCCAAGGCCTGCTGCAACTTCTGGGTCGAGAACATCGGCCCGGACCTCCGCAAGCCGCGCCTGGAACTGCGCTGTGAGTCACCCGACCAGGTCCCGCTCGGGCGGCCGCTGCCGCTCTGCCTGACTCTCGAGAATGTCGGCGAAGCCGCCGACCGCGACATCACCATGGCCCTTCCCCTTCCCGCCGGCGTCGAGATCGCCGCCGCCCAGCCGGGCCTCGACCCGACGGCGCAGCGGCTGGTCTGGCGCGTCGCCCGGCTGGCGCCGGGCTCGTCGCGGCGTGTCTGCCTCGAGCTCATCTCCCCTGAGCCGGCCCTGCCCGAGTTCCTCGCGACGGCCGTCGGGGCCGACTCCGCCGAGGTCGTGACCCGCTGCAGCACGCACGTGGTCGGCATACCGGCCGTGCTCTTCGAGGTCATCGACGTCGCGGACCCCATCGAGGTCGGCGCGCAGAACACCTACGACCTGAGCATCGTCAACCAGGGCTCGCATCCCCTCACCAACGTGAGCATCGTCTGCACGCTCGAGGACAGCCAGGAGTTCGTCACTGCCAGCGGCGCGACGACGGTCACCGCCTCGGGCCGGACGCTGACCGTCCAGCCCCTGCCCGTGCTGGCTCCCAAGGCCAGCGCCGGCTGGCAGATCGTGGTCAAGGCCCTGAGCGCCGCCGACGTGCGCTTCTCGGCCAGCCTGACCACCGCGGAATTCCAGCGGCCGATCGAGGAGACCGAGGCGACGCGGCAGTACTGATGATCTACCTCGACCATGCGGCGGCCAGCCCGATCCTGCCGGATATCGCGGCGGAACACGCCGCGCGTTGCGCCTGCTATGCTGTCAACCCGCACGCCTCCGGACGCTCCAGCGAGCCGGCCAAGCGCGCCTTGCTCCTGGCCGAGCGGGATCTCCTCGAGGGCCTCGGCATCCCCACGGAGCAGGCCCGCGTCCTCTGGACCGCCAGTGGCACGGAGGCCAACAACCTGGCGACGCTCGGCGTCCTGCGTCGCCGCGACGGCGCCCTGGCACTGGTCGATGCCGGCGCCCATCCGTCGCTCGCCGAGCCCTGCCGCTATCACGCCCGGCGCGAGGGCGGCGCCATCGCCGACCTGCCACTGGACCCCGACGGCGCCCTGGCACTGGCGCGCGTGCCCCGCCAGGCCGTGGCCGCAGCCGCCCTGGTGGCGGTCACCCATGTCAACAACGAGACCGGCGCCATCGCCGACCTGGTCGGCCTTCGCGACGGCCTGCGCGCCCAGGCCGCACCAGCGACGCTCCTGGTCGACGCCGCGCAGTCGTTCGGCAAAGTGGCCATCCCCTGGGCCGCTGCCGAAATCGACCTGCTGACCCTCTCGGCCCGCAAGATCGGCGGACCGGCCGCCGTCGCGGCGCTGGTCGTGCGCCGAGGCACCGTGCTGGAGCCCGTCCTCCACGGCGGCGGCCAGCAGCATGGCCTGCGCCCCGGCACCGTCGACGTGGTCGGCGTCATCGAGGCGGCCCAGGCGGCACGCGTCGCCCTCGCCGAACAGGCCGACGAGGCCCGCCGCGTCGGCGTCCTGAATCATGCCCTGCGACACGGCCTGGCCCAGTGGGCGCCGCCACAGCCGGTGATCCTCTCGCCCCCGCAGGCGTCGCCGTGGATCCTCGCCTTCGCGATACCCGGACGCGAGGGAGCCGTGGTCATGCGACTCCTCGCCGAACGCGATATCGTCATCGGCACCGGCAGCGCCTGCAGCGCCGAGAGCGGCAGGACCAGCCATGTCCTCAAAGCCATGGGCGTCCCGACCGCGCTGGCACGGTCCGCCCTGCGCGTCAGCTTCGGCCGCGACTCGACCATGGCCCACGTCGAGGCCCTGCTGCAGGCCCTGCGCGGCGTCGTCGACGCCTACTGACAGCCCGAACGCATCCCGTTTCGCGCGCGCCGCGGGGCGCGGCCCGGGTCACAGCCAGGGCGTCGCCGACGGGTCCGGGGTGCAGTACGCCGAGAGGACCTTGTTGATGCCGCGGGCAATGCTCCGGCAGTCCTGGGCCGTATACCACTGGTTCAGGCGGATCGAGACGACGCGCTGGAAGAGGTCATTGGCCACGGGGCAGTCGTCGTCACGGTACTCGACGGCACCGCCGCGCTCGGTATACAGCGGGCAGGTGAACGGACAGCCCTCGGGGCTCGAGCTGGTCTTCAGCGTCACCGGGAACATGTACCGGCTCAGATGCCAGTCCGGCGTCGTGCTGTGCCCGCGGGTGCCGGCCGGGATGTTCTCGGCGCGCAGGGCCTCGGCAATGCGAACCGCCAGGTCGATGCTCTCGGGGAAGAAGCGCAGGGTGTACCCCACCTCGCCCTCGGCATCCACCAGGGTCTGCGGCACGATCTCACGGTAGGTCTTGAGCTGGCCCAGAACACGCAGCTTGGCCTGACGGAAGCGCTTGACGATGCCGGCCATGCGCTGGATCTGCACGACGTCGACCGCGGCCTCCATCTCGGACATGCGGTAGTTGGTGCCGCAGAACAGCTCGCCGTCGTAGCGCGGCGGCGCAAACCGCACCGGCCGCCAGAGACCGCCGCACTCCGCCACCTGGTTGACACGCTCCCACAGACGCTTGTTGTTGGTCAGGACCATGCCGCCCTCACCCCCGCCCACAATCTTGTAGGCCGAGATGCTGAAACAGCCCAGGTCGCCGTAGGTCCCCACGTAGCGGCCGCGGACCTTCCCGCCGCAGGCCTGAGCGCAATCCTCGACCACCTTGAGCTTGTGGCGCCGGGCGACCTTCATGATGGCCGGCATGTCGCAGACGCCGCCCATGCAGTGCGTCGGCGCGATGGCGACCGTCCGCGGCGTGATCAGCGCCTCGATCCGGGTCGGGTCCATCATCATCGAGTGATCGACGTCGCAGAAGATCGGGATGCCCTTCGCCTGCACCACCGCCGCCGCCGTCGCGAAGAAGCCGATGGCCGGACAGATCACCTCGGTGCCCGGACCGACACCGGCCGCCACGAAGGCCGCATGCAGGGCGCCGGTGCCGCTGCTGGTGGCGACCGCATAGCCTACATCGAAGAGCTGCCGCGCCAGACGCTCGAAGGCTTGGACCTTCGTCTCCTTCAGGTTGGAGTAGTAGTTCGCCAGGAACGGGCCGTCGCCCAGGGCCTCGGCCTCGGCTACCGCACGGAACTGCGCCAGCGCCGCCGCCGAGAAGCCGAAGCGCTCAGCCACCGAGATGAACTCGTCGACGCCGATCTTCGGCTGGCCCTTCCCCGCAATCCGCGTCACCGCCTTCATGCCGCCGTTCAGAGCAAGCTGCTGCTCGAGTCGATGCTTGGACATGGCGATCCTCCCGGACTTCCACTGCCTCGTCATACGCCCGACTGGGCTCGTCAACCGCACAGACTGTACACGCCGCCACAGCGTTTCCCAAACGCACCCAGGGCGCCGGCAGGGTTGTCTGAAAGCCCAGTTCTGTCGCCCCTTCAGCCAAATCCCCGACGTCCCGGGAGCGCCGGGTATGGCAAGGCGCAACATCGCTCGCCATCGGCGTGGCGCGCGAGTGTCCACAGACGCGAAGGCGTCCACGAGCCGCAACGCCATCGACAGCCCAACGACGCGATGTCTCCTACGAGGGTGGCCAGGGGAGCGCGGACGCGATCGTCGATCCGCCCCACGACGCCAGCCACCGGCATGGCCCCCGAGCCTCCCGCCGGCTATGGTACCGGGCCTGAATCAGGCAACGCGAAAGCCCCGCAGGAAAGGCAACACCCGCCGTGAATCAGAATGTCCCGATGGCCCTGCAGGCCGTGATCTTCGATATGGATGGCACCCTGATCGACTCGGAGGGCCTCTGGGTCGACGCCATCGCGGCGGCACTGCGTCAGCGCGGCGCGGCCGTGACCGAGGACGACGCCGTGCGCCTGGTGTATGGCCACTCCTGGCCGGACATCTTCCGGCGCATCGAGGTGCTCTTCCCGGGCCTGTACGCCACGCGTCAGGCCATGGAGGCGGTGACCGTGCCGCTCTTCCAGGAGTACTGCCGCCAGCGCGACATCCGTATCGAGCCATCCATCGCGCTCCTGCGGCGTCTCGCGGCCTGCCTGCCGACGATGATCGTCTCCGGCAGCACGCGGGCGCGGGTCGAGGAGACCATCGCGGCGCTGGATCTGGCCGGCTGCCTGCGGGGCTACGTCGGCGCCGAGGATGTCACCGCCGGCAAGCCCGATCCCCAGGGCTTTCTCCTGGCGGCGCGGCACCTGGGCGTGCCGCCGGCGTCGTGCCTGGTCTTCGAGGACTCCACCGCCGGCGTGCGGGCCGCCAAGGCCGCCGGCATGCGCTGCGTGGCCCTGCGGCGGGCCCAGGCCGCGGTGCAGGACTTCAACACCGCCGACGAGGTGCTGACCTCCCTGGCCGACTTCTCTCCGGAGCGCTGGGGCATGCCGGCATGCTGAGCGCCGCGGCAGGGCCGTGGCGCGGCGGACGCCGTGGGCCGCGCCGGACGGCGCGCTCGCCCGGCGCGGCCGACTCTGCGCCAGGCTGATCGACGATCGCGTCAGCGCCCACCTGGCCACCCGGGAGGGGTGCCAGATCGTAGCCGGGGGTCGCGCGAGAGCCCGACCCCCGGAAACGCGAACCCACGAACCACGCACCCTGAAGGGGGTGCCAGAACCGGACTCTCAAACAGCTCTGCACTCTGCGCCGCGCGTCTTGAAAGCGCCGCACCCGGTGGTATGTGATGGCATGGCAGGGCGACGCCGCACTTGGGCGGACCGGGTCAAGGCACCCGGACCGCACCGCGGACCCGCCCACAAAGGAGCAGTGTCGATGCGTATCGCGATCATCCCGACGACGGGAGGGACAGACCCCTTCCAAGGCATGCAGGCCGCCGTCGAACTGGGCGTCGAAGGCGTTCACATCAGTGCCATGGGCAAGGCCCTCGACCTGGAACACAAGAGCACGGCCGAACGCCGCCAGGTCCTCAAGCGCATCCATGACCTCGGCCTGACCGTCTCGGCCCTGATCGGCTGGGGCGGCAGCGTCGACTTCGGCCTCGAGAAGGGCTGGCGCGACAATATCGAGTGGGGCAAACGCCTTAATGAGGTGGCCGTGGACATGGCCGGCGGCCTCTGGATGGCCCACGTCGGCATCATGCCCGACGAGCCCTCGGACCCGCAGTGGTCGCGCTTCCAGGACGCCCTCGGCGAGATCGCCGCCCACGGCGAACGCCTCGGCGCCACCCTCGCCCTGGAGACCGGACCCGAGCCGCCCAAGGTCGTCCGACGCATGATCGAGGCGGTCAACAGCACCGGCCTGCGCGTCAATTTCGACCCGGCGAACCTCCTGCTCTGGCCGCCGAAGATCGCCGAGCGCCGCCAGCGCCCCTTCAACTACGAGGAGGCCCTGCGCGAGTTCGACCCGGTGGAGGGCCTGAAGACCCTCATCCCGTACGTCGCCCACGTCCATGCCAAGGACTCGGTGCTGCGCCCGGATGCCTCCCGCGCCGAGGTGCCGCTCGGCACCGGCATGACGCAGTGGCCGGTGCTCCACTCGATCTTCCAGGAGTACGGCTACAAGGGCTTCTACGCCATCGAACGCGAGTGCGGCGAGAATGCTATGGCCGACGTGCGCAACGCGGTGAGCTTCCTGCGCAGCCTGCCGGCCTGAGCGCGCACCGGCCGCGTGCGGCCCCCCGGGTCGCGGTCGCGACCCGGGGCGGCGCGGCGGCAGGACCCGCCTGGCGCGCCGGCGCGACGTGCGGATGCGGAATGGACGCGACGTGAGGATGAGGCATCGGGACGGTGTCCCGATGTCGGGAAACCTGGGTAGGTGGGTGGAGAGACGACCATGAAACGCTTCCTGGTGATGCTGGCGGCACTGGCCATGGCCACGGCAACCGCACTCAACGCAGCGGTGGCAGTCGGCGAGAATCTGATCATCAACGGCAACTTCGACGCCGAACAGACCGACTTCCCGGCCTTCTGGAGCCGCTCGTCGCCGACCCTCGTCTCCTACGCCCGCACCGGCGGCCCCGGCGGCAGCCAGCCGGCCGTGGTGCTGCACAGTGATGAGAAGGCCGCCACCACCGTCAGCCTGCGCCAGCAGGGCCTCGGACTCGTCGCCGGCGAGACCTATCGGCTCAGCGCCAAGATCCGCACCAAGGGCTTCGAGAGCCCCCATGGGGGCATCGTGGTCCACAACGACGGCTGGGTCTCCGACATCGGCTTCAAGAACCTCCCGGCCGACTCGGACTGGACGCCGATGACCCGCCAGTTCACCCTCTTCCCATCGCGCGGCAAGGAGTACGGCCTGGCCATCTTCGCCACCCACATGCGCGGCGAACTCCACGTCGCCGACATCAAGCTCGAGGCGGTCAGCCCGGGCGCCCTGGCGGGCTCGTCCTCGCAGATGGCCATGGCTACGGCGCCACGCCTGGTCCCCCTCGAGCCCCTGCTCCAGCGCATCCCCGCCAGCCGTCCCGAGCTGACCCTCGGCGTCTTCGGCAATCTGCCGGTCGCGGCGGCCCAGGCCGAGTGCCTCATCGGCGTCGACGCCGGCCGCCCGGCCCAAGTCCTGCCCCTCGACGGCAGCCGCGTCAGGGCCGACCTCGCCGGCCTGGCCATCGGCGACTACACCCTCACCGCCACCCTGCGCCGCACGGACACCGGCGCGACCATCCTCCAGACGACCTTCCCGATCAGCATCATCGACGTCCCGGCCGTCGACCGCACCGGCCACCGGCCGCTCAACACCCTGGTCACCGAGGTCCTCGCCGCCACCGTCAAGGCCGACCCGGCAGCGCAGGCCTTCACCTTCACCAACCCGCGCCTGGGCTGGGTCTTCATCGCCCTGAACACGACGCGGACGGCCACCGGGCCGA
>JAAYZO010000768.1 GCA_012514865.1 Lentisphaerota bacterium
CCGACGACGTCGCGGCCGCTCTCGATGGAGAGGTGCGCGGCCACCGTCCGCGCGAAGATCTTGCCGAGCAGCTCGCCGGTGCGCTCGTCCATGGTGCTGCACCAGCCGGTGAGCGCCTCGAGGTGGGGCTGCAGCGACTCGAACTGCTCACGTCGGAGCGTTCGTGCGCGCTCGTTCTCGCCCTCGCCCCAGGCCTGGGCCTCGGCGTCGCAGGCAGCGGACTGCGCGGTGAACCACGCGGGGTCCAGGCCGGTGCCGTCGGGGAAGATGCGGGCGTGGTCGGCGCGCATGCGTCGCAGGTCCTCATCCAGGGGCACGCGTTTCGCGCGGGACGTCGCGATCTTCTGGCTGGGCACGTGCTCGGGGAAGGGATTCTGGTCACCCAGCCAACTCCCGAGCGCGATGGCCTCGACGCTGAACCTGCCGTCGCGGATCCGCTCCATCAGGCCCTCGGTGGGCTCGCTGACCAGCTCGAGGCTGAGCAGCCAGGCCGCCGAGCGCAGCATGGCCGCGGTGGCCATCGTCGGTACCGGATGGTTGGCGGCCGTCGCTTCGTCCGACATGGGTCTCCCTCGCCTACGTGGGTTAGTTATACTATGCGAGATAGTAACCGATGAGTCACACTTGGCCGGACGGAGGTCCCCGACCTCGCGGCAGCACCGAAGGAGATGCCTGCATGGCCACCGAGCGCGACGACGTGTTCAGCCGTGGGCCGGTGCGCCTCGGCCCCCTCGAGGGACAGATCCTGGACGCGCTCTGGAGTGGTGGGCCGGCGTCGGTGCGGGAGATCATCGAGCGGCTGGGTGGAGGCCCCGCGTACACGACGATCGCCACCGTGCTCGGCAACATGCGCCGCAAGGGTGTGGTCGAGTCCGGGCGCAAGGGGCGCTTCGTGCAGTACGCCGCGACATACTCGCGGGAAGTGCATGCCGCGCGGCAGATGGAGGAGGCTCTCTCCGCCAGCGACGACCGCGCCGCGTCCATCCTGCACTTCGTCGAAGCCATCGAGCCCACCGACCTCGAGCTGCTGCGCAACTACCTCGACGGACGCAAGGACGAGCCATGATGCTCCAGGTCTACCCGTTGCTTCTGGCCGTCGTCCTCGTGGTCTCGGCCGTGGTGACGCCGCCGCTGCTGCAGGCCGCGGCCCCGCTGCTCATGCGCGTGCCGCGGGCGGCGGTGACGCTGATGGTCGGCACGCTCGCCGTGTGGCTGATGACCGCCGGAGGGCTGAGCCTCACGCTCGCGTGGCTCTTCGCCGGCCCGATCATCCTCCCGGAGCCGATCGCCGCGGTCTGCCAACGCTGCCTCGACGCGGTCCGCCCCTACTCGTTGATCGCGCCGCTGGAGAGCGGGATCCCGACGGCGCTCCTGCTCGGCCTGCCGGCCTTCGGCGTGGTGGTCCTCGCCATGATCGGCCTCTACCGGGGCATCCGCCGCTACCGCGTCACGACCCGGCTGGGCCGTGGGATCGCCGCCGGGGCGGAACCGGCCCGCATGCACGGCCACGA
>JAAYZO010000769.1 GCA_012514865.1 Lentisphaerota bacterium
ACCTCTCGATCATCGACCGGGTCGAGGCGGTGAGCAGCGCCGAGGCGGTGACCATGGCGCGACGCCTGGCCACCGAAGAGGGCATCTTCTGCGGCATCTCCTGCGGCGCCGCCACCGTGGCGGCCGTACGCCTGGCGCAGGAGGAGGCCTTCGCCGGCAAGACCATCGTGGTCATCCTGCCCGACGCCGGCGAGCGCTACCTCTCGACCATCCTCTTCGAAGGCATCGGCGGCTGATCGGGCGCCGGTTCCCGGCCGCTCTGGCGGGCGCCACGGTCCGTGCCGTGGCGCCCAGGGGGATGCCGAACGGGTGTCCGGCGCTCTCCCGGAGCAACCGCCGCGGCGCCCGGCGGGACGCTGTCACGGCGCCCTGAAAGGGCATCCTTCGTCAGCCCAGGGCAACGCCCTGGGAAACCGGACAGGGCGACTCGCAGGCTGAAAGTCTGCGACAAGGCCGCGCGTGTCGCCCCGCCCTGCTTCCCACGAGCCCCGCCGCCGGCGCCTCATTCGTCCTCGATGACGTCCCTGGGGAGGTCGTTGACAAGCTGCGTCAGCTCGTCGAACTTGAAGTCGATGTCGAGCACCGCGACCATGGTGCCGCTGGCATCGCGGATCGGCTCGGCGCAGGTCATGATCAGCTTGCCGGTGAAGCGCGAGAAGAACAGGTCCGACACGAAGGCCTCGCCCTTGGTGACGACTTCGCGGAACCAGTCGTGGTCGGAGAAGTTCTCGGTCATCAGCGGCCGGAAGAGGCCCTTCTCGCCGCGCTGCGTGTGCACCTGCGTCAGGCGGTGGCCATTCATGTCGGTCAGCGCCATGATCTGGATCGAGGGCTCGGACTTGACGACGTCGCGCAGGAAAGCCTCCATGCGCTTCGGGTCCATGCTCAGCACATCCGGCGAGCTGCTGACGCGCTCGGTGAGGATGCGCGCCTTGACCTCGGCGGCCATCTTGAAGCGCTGGAACTCGCTCTGGAAGAGGCTGGGCACGTGGCGTTTGGCCTGGGCGATCATCTCGTCGGTGCTGATGCCGGTGGTACGCCCGTCGGCATACTGCCCCATGACCCAGTCGTAGATCCGGCGCACCCCCGGATGGCGTTTGCTGATCGGCTCCAGGGCGCGCTCCGGCGCCGTCTTGGCGACGTACTCGTTGAGCCACTGGGCGATGCCGGCCACGCCCGACTTGTCGGTGATGGTGACATGCACCGGACGCTTCAGCAGGGTGGTGGTGTCGAAGATGTTGTAGATCTCGTCGTTCTTCTGGACGCCGTCGATGTGGATGCCGGCGCGGGTGGTGTTGAACTCGGCGCCGACGAAGGGGTAGTTCGCCGGGATGTCGGCGCGGACGGTGTCGCGGAAGTAGTCGGCGATGTCGGTGATCACCGTGGTGTCGATGCCGCAGGCGTCGCCCATCAGGCCGATGTACTCGATGATGGCACCCTCCAGCGGCGGATTGCCGGTGCGCTCACCGAAGCCGAGCAGCGAGGCGTTCAGGCTGCTGACGCCGTAGAGCCAGGCCGTCACCGCGTTGGCGTGGACCTTGTGGAAGTCGTTGTGACCATGCCACTCGAGAAGCTGCGAGGGCACCCCCACCTCGCGGCGGAAGGCCCGCGCCAGCTTCGGCACGCTCCGCGGCAGCGCCGCGCCGGGGAAGGTCACCCCGTAGCCCATGGTGTCGCAGAAGCGGATCTTGATCGGTATCCCGCTCTCCTGGCTGAGCTTCATCAGCTCCTCCGCAAACGGCAGGCAGAAGCCCTCGATGTCGGCCCGGGTGACGTCCTCGAAGTGACAGCGCGGAATCACCCCCACCGCCAGAGCCTCCTTCACCACCGCCAGGTAGTCGTCCATCACCTTCCGCCGAGACTTGCGCAGCTTCAGGAAGATGTGGTAGTCCGAGACGCTCGTCAGAATGCCGGTCTCCTTCAGACCCAGCGCCTTCACCAACTTGAAGTCCTCGGGGTTGGCACGGATCCAGCCGGTGATCTCCGGAAACTGGAATCCGAGGGCCTGACAGGCCTCCAGGGCCTCCCGGTCGCGGTTGCTGTAGACGAAGAACTCGCACTGCCGGATGATGCCGCGCGGACCGCCCAGCAGGTGCATCAGGCGGTACAGCTCGACGATGTGCTGCGGACGGTACGGCGGCCGCGCCTGCTGGCCGTCGCGGAAGGTGGTGTCGGTGATCCAGATCTCGTCGGCCGGGTCCGGCACCTCCAGAATGCCGTCGAAGAGCACCCGCGGCACCGTCGTGTACGGGAACTGCTCACGCAGAAGGTTCGGCTCGCGAACATCCTCGAGACGGTGACCCTGGCTGGACGCCCGCAGTGGCTTGAAACTCCAGTTGCTCATGTCGTGCTCCTTCAGACTCGCCCCATCGCACCTCACCAGACGGCCGAACCCAACCGGGTGCCAAGGGATCCGCGCAAACCGCCCGAAACCATGATAGCGATAAATGCTACTGTACCGTCCGCCGACGCTCGCGTCCATGGCCGCGAACACGATTTTGACAAAGCCAAGCACAAATCCGTCAAATTCGTGCTCGGAAGCTAGACCCGTCAGACCTGTCAGACCTGTCAGACCTGTCAGACCTGTCAGACCTGTCAGACCTGTCAGACCTGTCA
>JAAYZO010000770.1 GCA_012514865.1 Lentisphaerota bacterium
CGCGACGCGTTCACGACCGGACTGCAGATCAACACGACCGTCGCGGCAGTGCTGACGCTGGCGGCGGCGCTGGTACCGGTGCTCTTCCTGCGCGGCGTCCGACCCGCCAGTGAAGCCATGGCAGACGAGGCAGCGGCGGAGGTCGCCACCCCCACCTCGGCCACGCCCGCGCCGCAGATGGACTAAATGGAACCACCTCACGACACCGGCCCCGGAAGAAACCCGGGGCCGGTGTCGTGACCGCGGGCGAATCCGGCTTGCTGCCAGCATCACCGCGCAACAGCAGTATCGGAGAAGCGGCCGCGACGCGCGTGACCTACCTTTGTGGCCAGTGACCGTCCGACATCGAACCGGACCGAGCACCTCTTGCAGCCCCGAATGATATGTTGGGGATTCCCGCACGGTATTCCCGGATTCGGCATCTCTGAAAGGCTCACACCATGGCGCTCCCAAAGATCGTTTCAATCGACGAGTGGCAGGCCGCTCGCGAGGCACTGCTTGTGAAGGAAAAGGCACTCATGCGCGCCAGGGACGCGCTCGCCGCCGAGCGGCGCCGCATGCCAATGGTCCGCATGGACAAGCCGCATACCTTCGACGGCCCGGACGGGCCGGTCAGCCTGCTCGACCTGTTCGAGGGACGAACGCAGCTGGTCATCTACCATTTCATGTTCGCCCCGGATTGGGATGCCGGCTGCGACGGCTGCTCCATGTTCGCGGACCATGTCGGGGAGCTGGCTCACCTGCACGCCCGGGATACCTCATTCGCGATGATCTCCCGCGCGCCGCTGGCAAAGCTGGAAGCGTACCGGGCACGCATGGGTTGGGACCTGCCGTGGGTGTCGTCGTACGGCACCGATTTCAACCGCGATGTTGGCGCGACACGGGACGACGACGAGCACCATATGCTCAGTGTCTTCCTGCGCGATGGGGACGAGATCTACCGCACCTGGTACACCGAAAACCGTGGCGTCGAGGTGATGCTCGGCACGTTCACCCTCCTCGACATGACGCCGCTCGGCCGGCAGGAGACGTGGGAGGAATCGCCCGAGGGCTGGCCACAAACGCCTCCGTATGATTGGTGGCGCCGCCATGACGAGTACGAGACCACGGCCGTAACCGACCCGGTACCGGCCGACTGAGGACTATCCATGGCGACGCGAACGGTGACGGAAACCGACCTGACCTTGCCCGACGGCCGCACGCTGCACACCTACGACACGGGGACGGGTGACCTCGCGGTTGTCTGGCACCACGGCACCCCCAACATCGGCACGCCACCCGAGCCACTCTTCGTGGCATCGGAACGCCTGAACATTCGCTGGGTGTCGTTCGACCGGCCCGGTTACGGCGGTTCGACGCCACTGCCCTGCCGCGACATCGCGTCGGCGGCTGCGTGCTGCGCCGCCGTCGCCGACGCGCTCGGCATCGAGCGATTCGCGGTGATGGGGCACTCCGGCGGTGGTCCGCACGCAATGGCCTGCGCCGCGCTGCTACCGGAGCGCGTCGTTGGCGCCGTGAGCGTGTCCGGCCTGGCCCCGTACGGCGCTGACGGACTCGACTGGTTCGCCGGCATGTACCCGGGCGGCGTGGCGGGGCTGAACGCGGCTCTGGCGGGTCGCGACGCGAAGGAGCGGCACGAGGCGGCGGCCGGGTACGACCCGGAGATGTTCACTACCGCCGACCACGCCGTGCTTGCGGGGAAATGGTCCTGGTTCGACTCGGTCGTTGGTCCGGCGATGGAAAACAGTCCGGGTGGGCTGATCGACGACGACCTCGCCTACGTCGCACCGTGGGGCTTCGATCCCATGGGTA
>JAAYZO010000771.1 GCA_012514865.1 Lentisphaerota bacterium
TGCTCTCCCAGGCCGGCCTCTGGGGCGGTCTGGCGGCCCTCGGCTGTGTGCTGGTGCCGTTCTGGCTGAGCCTCTCCCGTCCGCCGGGCGGCGCGGCGGAGGGCACGAGTGACGAGGGCCTTCGCCTGGCCGGCGTGGCCGGCCTGGGCGCCTGGGTCGCCCATGCCATGCTCGACTTCAACCTGCAGATCCCGCCCACGGTGATGCTGGCGGCGGTCGTGCCGGTGCTGTGCCGGCCCCTGCCGGCGGCGGTGCTGCCGTCCGGCCGGTCGGAGCGTCTCCTGCTGGTGTTCCTGGCGGTACTGGCCACGGCGGGCTTCTGGCGTGTCCCCGGCGAGTGGCGTTTCCGGCGGCTGTCGGACGATGCCGACCGGCAATCGCTGGCGGCCCTGCGCGAGTCGACCCAGCGGGCTGCATCGGCGCTGCCCCTGTCGCCGGCGCCCTGGGGACTCTACGGCCGTCATGCCCTGCGTCTGGGTCAGGCGACCGCGGCGCTGGAGGCCTACCGCGAAGCCCAGGCGCGCGCACCGCACCGCTCCGCGCTGTGGTCCTGGCGGGCTCAGGCCAGCCTCATGGCCGGCGATGTCACGGGCGCCGCCGAGGCCGCCGGGCAGGCCTGGGTGCGGTACCCGACCAGCGACCGCGCCATCCTCCTCAGCGCCATCACCGGCGCACTGCAGGCCGACCCGGCCGCCGCCGCCGCCGGGTCGCCGCCGCCGTGGCTGCGGACAGCCCTGGCCAGCGAGGTGCACGTCGAGGACGCCCCCGATGGCCTGGTGGCGCGACTGGGTGGCCCCCCCGGGGCGGGCGCCCTCGCCGGCGTGAGCCCGGCGGCGCTCTGCGAGCGCTTCAACGCCCTCGCCCTGCGGACGCCTGAGGCGGTGCCGCGGGCGGTGCGCTTCGTGCCGGAGCAGGGGCCGGCCGTCGGCCGGCCCTGAGGGCGGCGTGGCCCGCCGGTCAGTAGTACTGGCGGATATAGCCGTAGGCGCGGTCGAAGAGCTCCTGGTCGCGGTGGAGCTGGTACTTGAGCAGCGCCTTGCGGAGTTCTCGCTGCACCAGACGCTCGCCCTGGCTGGTGTGCTGCCAGTCGGGGAAGCGTACCTTCTTGACGATCTCGTCGATGTCGCCGACGATGCGCTCGACGATGATGTGGGTGTTCTGGCCTCTCGCCTCCTGGAAGAGCTCGGTCAGCGCCTCGCGCGCCCGGTCGCGTTCCTCGGCCGGGTCGGTTTCCTTCTCGGCTTCGACCACCTCCTTTGCCAGTTCCAGGATCTCCTTGAGGAACTGCAGGCTCGTGAGGAAGCCCTGCTCATGGCACTCCCTGATCCGCTCCAGTCTCTCTCCCAGGGCCCGGAAGCGGGGATCGCCGGCATGACGCCGCAGGCGGGACGCGAGGCGCACTTCGATCTCGCGGCTCTTCCTCTCGGCGGCCAGTCCGTCAAGGATGTCGTCGAGGATCTGCGAGTCGAGGACCAGTGCCTCCAGGTCGTCACGGATGGCTTCAACGTGCACGCTCCGGTTGATCAGCTCCACCGTCTTGGCGCCCAGGGCGTGCCAGAGCAGTCTGCCGTTGCCGCTGGGCGGTCTGACCGATTCGTAGACCTGGGTCAGCCAGCGGTAGTCGGTCTCGTACGGCCCCAGGCATGGGTCCGGCGACAACGCCTCCCAGATGCGGCTCAGCACCGAGTACTCCGCGGCAAACCGGTCCCGCGTGCGGTTGTCGGGGAGGCATTGTTGCGCCGCCATGAGGCCCTCGTAGCCGCCCACGGCGCGATCCGCGCCGGCAAAGAAGGCCAGGCAGGTCTGCACCTGCACCGGCAGCGCCTGGCGCAACTGGTCGATGTTGGAGATGACCTGCTGGACGGCCTTCTCATCGAAGGCCAGAGCCTGGGCGACGTCGTCAAAGATGCCGATGTAGTCCACGATCAGCCCGTGCGTCTTCTCCTGGCCGAAGGTGCGGTTGGTGCGGCAGATGGCCTGCAGCAGGTTGTGGTCCTTCATCGGCTTGTCCAGATACATGACCTGCAGGATGGGCGCGTCGAAGCCGGTGAGGAGCTTGGCCGTGACAATGACGATCCTGAGCGGGTCCGTCGGATCGCGGAAGCGGTCGAGGAGCCTCTCCTCGGCGTCCTTGTCGCGCTCGTGGGCGTGCCACTCCCGGGGGTCGGTGGGCGCGGTGGTCATGACGATGGCGCTGGCCTCCGGGTCGATCAGTTCGTCCATGACCTGCTTGTAGAGCACGCAGCACTCCCGATCGAAGACCACCACCTGCGCTTTGAATCCGTTGGGCTCGATCCGGGTCTGGTAGTGCCGCACGATGTGGGTGACCACCGCCCGAACCCGCTCCGGGTTCTTCACCAGCACCGCCATCTTGGCGGCGCGTTTGGCCAGGTCGTCGCGGTCCTGCTCGCTGAGGTCCCCCGTGATGCGGGCATAGGCCTCGTCGATGGCCGCGCGGTCGATCTTGAGGCGCACCTCCGGCGCCTCGAAGTGCAGCGGCAGTGTGGCGCGGTCGCGGATGGAGTCTTGGAACGAATATCGGCTCAGGTAGCCCTTCTCGTCCTCGTCGGCGCCGAAGGCCCAGAAGGTATTGCGGTCGGTCCGGTTGATGGGCGTGCCGGTGAGGCCGAAGAGGAAGGCATTGGGTAGTGCCTCGCGCATCTTGCGCCCGAGGTCGCCCTCCTGGGTCCGGTGTGCCTCGTCCACCATGACGATGAGGTTCGACCGCTCGTTCAGGCAGCCACCGGCCTCGGCGAATTTGTGGATCGTGGTGATGAGGACCTTGCGGACATCCTGTGCCAGCAGGTTCTGCAGCTCCTCACGGGTGGCGCAGCCCACCAGGTTCGGAACGTCGGCCGCGTTGAAGGTGGCAGAGATCTGCGTGTCGAGGTCGATGCGGTCCACCACGATCACCACGGTCGGGTTGCCAAGCTGCTGATGCAGTCGCAACTTCTGGGCGGCGAAGACCATGAGCAGCGACTTGCCGCTACCCTGGAAGTGCCAGATGAGGCCCTTTCGGGGATAGCCCTTCACCA
>JAAYZO010000772.1 GCA_012514865.1 Lentisphaerota bacterium
CCACGCCGAGGCCAATCGTCGGTTCCTGGCCAGCCGCGGCGTCTTCGCCGTCAACCTGGTGTCCAGTCCCGGCTCGGGCAAGACGACGCTGCTGTGTCGCACCATCGCCGACCTCAAGGACCGCTTCCCGGTTTCGGTGATCGAGGGCGACCAGGAAACCGAGTTCGATGCCGAACGCATCCGCCAGACTGGCGCCAAGGCGGTGCAACTCAACACCGGCAAGGGCTGCCATCTCGATGCCCACATGGTCGGCCATGCGCTGGAAGAACTCGATCCCGCCGAGGGTGGCGTGCTGTTCGTCGAGAACGTCGGCAACCTGATCTGCCCGTCGGCCTTCGACCTCGGCGAGGCCCACAAGATCGTCGTGCTCTCCGTGACCGAGGGCGAGGACAAGCCGCTGAAGTATCCCGACATGTTCTTCCAGGCCGACCTGATGATCCTCAACAAGATCGACCTGCTGCCCTACCTGAGCTTCGACGTCGACAAGAGCATCGAGTTCGCCCGGCGGGTCAACCCGGACATCCAGGTGCTAAAGGTTTCGGCGACCTCGGGCGAGGGCATGGAGGCGTGGACCGACTGGATCGGCCGGCGCCGCGACGCCACCGTCGGCGCCTGGGAACGGGCCCGGCGCCAGCACGCCTGAGGCGGCGAGAACTTCCGTGCCCGACGACCTCATCGCCCGCGTCTTCGACCTGCCGCGCGAGGTGCCGCCGGTAATCGGCGTCGGGGCGTTCCTCAAGAACACCGTCTGCGTGGCGGCGGGACGGCGGGCGTCGGTTTCCCATCCGGTCGGCAACCTTGACACCGTCGAGGCGGTGCTGGCCTTCGAGGAGACGGTGGGGCGGATGCTGGAGGCGACGGGGGCGGAGCCGGTGGCGGTCGCCCACGATCTCCACCCCGATTTCCACAGCAGCCGCTTCGCGGCGAGCCTGGGGTTCGAGACGGTGGCCGTCCAGCACCACCACGCTCACGTTGCCGCTGTGATGGCCGAGCATGGGCTGGAAGGACCGGTTCTCGGCCTGTCGCTCGACGGCTTCGGGCTGGGGCCGGGCAACGAGTCGTGGGGCGGCGAGCTGCTCAGGGTCGATGTCGAGGGCTTCGAGCGCTGGGGCCATCTGGCGCCGCTCCGTCAGCCCGGCGGCGACGCCGCGGCCCGCCAGCCGTGGCGGATGGGCGCGGCGGCGCTGCATGCCATGGGGCGCGGCGCCGAGATCGCCGAACGCTACGGCGCCATCAAGGGGGCCGACGTCGTCGGCCGCATGCTTGAGGCGGGCGTCAACTGCCCGCCGACGTCGAGCGCGGGGCGCCTGTTCGATGCCGCCTGCGGCCTGCTCGGCATCAAGCTTATCGCCGAATTCGAGGGCGAGGCGCCGATGGAACTGGAAAGGCTGGTGACGCATCCGCAGATCCAGCCCGACGGCTGGCGGTTGCGGGACGGCGTCCTCGACATGCTGCCGCTGCTGGATACGCTGGGCGGGATGGAGCCGGATGTGGGCGCGGATCTGTTCCACGGCACCCTCACCGCGGCGCTTGCCGAATGGGCGAGCAGGGCCGCCGAGGAGACGGGTCTGCAGGACGTGGTGTTTTGCGGCGGCTGCTTCCTGAACGCGGTGCTGCGCGAAGGGTTGGCGGCGGCTTTGGAAAGCAAGGGCCTGACGCCTCGCATCGCCCGGGCGATGACCCCGGGCGACGGAGCGATCAGCCTGGGGCAGGCCTGGGCGGTCGGCCTGATGAAAACTTGAACGGAGAAGAACGACGATGTGCCTGGCAATTCCGGCGAAGGTGGTGGCCCTGAACGAGGGCGACATGGCGTCCGTGGAGATCGGCGGCGTCAAGAAGAATATTTCCGTCTCCCTCGTCGAAGGCGTGCAGGTGGGCGACTACGTGATCGTCCACACCGGCTTCGCGCTCTCCAAGCTCGACCCCGACGAGGCCGAGAAGACGATCGAGCTGTTCGCCGAGATCGCCGTCCTCACGGGGCAGGTGACCCAGCATTGAAATACGTCGAGGAATTCCGCAACGGCCAGCTGGCCCGGACGCTGGCCGCGAAGATCGCGGCCGAGGTGCGGCCCGACCGCCGCTACCACGTCATGGAATTTTGCGGCGGCCATACGCACGCCATCTTCCGCTATGGCGTCCAGGACCTGCTGCCGCCCGGCGTCCGGCTGATCCACGGGCCGGGCTGCCCCGTCTGTGTGCTGCCGATCGGCCGCATCGACAATGCCGTCGAACTGGCCGGCAAGCCCG
>JAAYZO010000773.1 GCA_012514865.1 Lentisphaerota bacterium
TGTGGCCTCCCCGGGCGTAGAGGTCCAGAGTCCCGGCGCTGCGGTCGAAGGCGAACACGACCTCGAAGGCCTGGTGGCGCCGCTCCCGCACCAGTTCGGCCGAGTCGTTCCAGATGATCTTCGTGCCGGCGTGGTCGCTCAGGTACACGAAGAAGTAATCCAGGCACTCGCTGCGCCGGAACGGCTCGACCAGCGACAGCCGGCCCCGGCCCTCAGCCTGAACGAAGTAGCCGGAGATCGCCCTGCCCAGCCTCGCCAGAGCCTCCGGCGAGGTGTCCGGGGCAGCCTTCGGCAGGCCGTTGCGCTTCTCCCAGTAGCGCGGCGACAGGCTGTCGGCGTGCGCGAACCGCACCGATTCCGGCCAGATGTCCGGCCGGCTCAGCAGAACCCGCACGGCCATGTCGCAGCGGCTGCTCTGCTCCGACAGATCGTCGGCCACCGGCCGGCCGCTGCGGCGCCCGGCCTCGACCAGGGCAAGGATGCCTTCCTCGGTCGCCACTGCGTGGATGTCGCGCAGATCCGTCTCGATCGCCCGCTGCGCCGTCTCGGGAAGCCTCAGGTAACGGTCGTAGACGGCCTGGACCTGTGCGCTGCCCGTGCCCTCGCCGGGGTCCTCCAGGCTGTGGCCCCTGGCCTCGAAGAGCTCTCTCAGCAGCGGGCTGCTGATCTGGCGCAGTACGGTCCTTGGGTTGTAGTGCGTGGACATCGACGGCAGTCCTTCCGTGTGGGGCGCACCGGACACGCAGGGGTTCAGGGCTGCCGGCCTGACAGAAACCCCGCTGCGGCGTGCTGGTGCGCCTGGTGCTGCTGCTTCAATGGCTAACATATCACAGTCTAATATGTGTCAAGTCGGAGCGTGTATCTGCCGCCGGGCCATACCGTTCCGTCTGCCTCAGGGCGGCGGACGGGGGCGGGCGGCTTCCGGTGCACCGGCCCGGTCCTGACTTATTCCTCGTCTGCTTGATGGTCGCGGGAGCCAGGTGTACGCTTGCCCCGCGCGCTGTGACGACGCCGTGTGATCGCAGGCTCACTCGGGAACGGAGGTCCGGCATGGGCGAGGCATACATCTGGCGCAGACAGTTCTCTCTCGACCGGATGGAGACGATCTGCGGCATCCAGCGGATGAACTCGTTCCTGCCGGAGACACTGAGGCAGGCATCGGCCTTCGCGCGCTGCAAGCTGACCGATCCCGGGATGGACTGCCGACTCTACACGTCTTTCGACGGTGTCTGGAACGGCGTTCCCGCCCACTTCACTCTCGAGGCCCGTCCGCTGTTCTATGACATTGCCTTCAAGGCGTACGCCAAGGCCATCGCCGAGGTGGCCGAGTACTACCCCGGCTTCGCTGAGACCGAGGTCACCGACGGCCCGCTCGCCGGCGAGAGAAGGCTCTCGTTCCCGAAGGCCCTCGACGAGGCCGCCTCATACTGGCTCAGCCTTCGGTTCTGGACCATCGTGGAGGACGGCGAGGTCACGGCCAGGGAGCACGTCGAGGTGGCGCCCGACCCTGAGGGCTGCAGGGTGGGCGGCCGGCTCAGGGCCGTGGTCACGGCTGTGCTCGACCGGGAGGAGACAACCGAGGCTGCGCTCGGGGAGATCGCAGCGGTCATCGCGACCGGCAGGCCGTTCCCGGTGTCCGACGAAGAGAAACACGGCAATCCGCGCCTGACGGCCCGGATGCTGACAGAGGTATCGCTGCCGGAACTGGTGCTGCTGAACTGGGATGCCGTATGTAAACCGGCATCAGACCATGACAAGGCGCTCTTCGCTGCGATCAGGGAGTTTGACTTCGAGGGCGTCAGGAGGGCGCTGGAGTCGGGGGCGGACCCCAACTGCGTGGCGTTCGGAGACACACCGCTCTACGAGGTCTGCATGTTCCAGTGGTGTGAGCGGTTCCCATGCCGGGACGAGGCAGAGTACGAGGAGAACAGGCGGAACCACCCGGGGCCTTCATCGTCAGAGAAGATCAGGATGGTTGACCTGCTCGTCGGCCACGGAGCATCGGTCAACTGGGCGGCCCCGAACGAGGAGACGCCGCTGTGTGCGGCATGCCAGCTGTGCGACCGCGAACTGATCCTGCATCTCGCTGACCTGGGGGCTGACCCCTCGATCCGCCACTATCTCGACGACTGCCAGAGCAAATGGGGCGGGGCATGGGAGTGGGCCCACTACATGTGCAACCCCGCGGTCGATCATGACGATGAGACGGCCTGGCATGCCCTCTGTGAGCGGTTCAAAGCGCCTTTCGGCGGATTCCCGGAGAGAAAGCGGGCCTGACGCCTGCAGCACCGCGCGACCTGCAGCCTCGCGCAACGGGACTGACGTCGGCGCCTGCAGCCCATGCAGGCGTTCGGCCGCTGTGACGTGGCCGCAGCAGCGCGAATGCTGTCTCCTGCGGACGTGGACTCGGGGCTCGGCCGCGATTCACGGCGCGGGCTGCAGGACTGTGGACACAAAGCGCCGGGATGCGGGCATGACGGATGAGGTGGCCTGTGGACTGCAGGATAGCCAGGATCGTGTCGGGCGGCCAGACCGGGGCCGACCGCGGCGGCCTCGATGCCGCCATCGCTGCCGGTGTTCCGCACGGCGGCTGGTGCCCCAGGGGGCGCAGGGCCGAAGACGGGGTGATCCCCGCCGTCTACCGGCTCGTGGAGACCTCCTCCGCAGACTACGCCGTCAGGACTGAGCGGAACGTGGTGAACTCGCACTGCCCCGCGGTGTTCACCTTCGGCAA
>JAAYZO010000093.1 GCA_012514865.1 Lentisphaerota bacterium
GACACCGCGATTTCGGCTACGGTGTCCATGACTATGACATACCGCGGCCGATTCGTATTGAACGCGGCTTCCTTGTGTTTTCCCCGCTCTCCCCTTAAACTGTTCCTTGTCACATGTTACTTTCACCGGCAAGGCTCGTGCAAAACCCTGGCGGACGATACGGAGGTCGTCCCTCCATCCCTGGAAACCACCGGTTTCGGCGGATCCGGAGGGTCGGGCCCGGTCCCGATTGGGTTACGCAAGGGGTTTTGCAAGAGCCGCCGGCAACACACGGGGGCAGAGAGATGGCATCCGAGAAATTGGCGATCAATGGCGGCAAACCGGCTATCACCGAGGCGGCGCGGCGCACCCTCAAACCGTGGCCCATTCCCGACGAAAAGACGGCGGAGCGGCTGAAGCAGGTCTATATGAGCGGCAACTGGTCGTTCAACGGCCCGCGCGAGCAGGAGTTCAGCCGCAAGTTCGCCGACTACTGCGGTTCGCGGCACGGCATCTTCATGGCCAACGGTACCGTCACCCTCCAGAGCGCGCTGCATGCGCTCGGCGTGAAGGCCGGCGACGAGGTGATCGTGCCCGGCAACACATGGATCGCCACGGCCATGGCGGCCTGCTATCTGGGCGCGCGTCCGGTGATCGTGGACGTCGAGCCCGACACGCTCTGCCTCGACCCGGAGCAGACGCGCGATGCGATCACGAGCAAGACCAGGGCCATCATTCCCGTGCATCTTTTCGGCTCGATTGCCGACATGGACCGTTTCATGGCCATCTCGCGCGAGACCGGCATCCCGGTCATCGAGGATGCCGCCCACGCGCAGGGTGGTGTCTGGAAGGGCAGGGGCGTCGGCTCCATCGGCAAGATCGGCTCCTTCAGCTTCCAGCAGTCCAAGACGCTCTCCTCCGGCGAGGGCGGCATCTGCCTGACGGACGACGATGAGATCGCCGACAAGCTCTACCGCATCAAGCACATCGGCTACGGCTCGGGACAGAGGCAGGGACAGGCCGCCAGCGGTCCGGCACCCGGCCTGGTCTGCCACAACTTCCGCGGCCTCGAGTTCACCGCCGTGATCCTGACCGAGGGGCTCAGGCGCCTGAAGGCGCAGACGGCGCGACGCGATGCCAACGCCCGCTATCTGGCCGGGCTGCTCAAGGACGTGCCCGGTATCTCCCTGCAAGCGCGCGGACGCCGCGCGAATGTCCAAAGCTACTACATGCTCACCGTGCTGGTAGACCCGAAAGCGCTCAAGCCGGACGTCACGCTGCAGGATATCAAGACGGCGCTGGCCGCCGAGGGTCTGCACTGCGGCAGCGGCTACGGCCCCGACTACCGCCACATGCTCTGGAACCTGCCCCGCCGCGCCTTCCGCATCCACAGCAGCGCGATGGTCGAGGAGACCAGCAACCGGCGCATGCTGACCTTGTAGCACAACTGGCTGCTGACCGGACGCGCCACGATGAAAGCCATGGCCAACGCCTTCAGCAAGGTGATGAGGGCCTGCTGCAAGTAGTCACGGAGGGTAATTCACATGCAGGCAGGCTTTTACGAAGTGGACATCACGCCGCGTGTCGGCGTGGGACTGGCCGGTTTCGGCCCCTTCCTGAACCGGATGTCGATCGCCGTGCGGGATCCGCTCAA
>JAAYZO010000774.1 GCA_012514865.1 Lentisphaerota bacterium
AGTACCTCGCTCCCGGTCGGCATCTCGGCGACGATGGCGAGAGCGCCGGACGGCCCTGAGGCGCCCGACGGGCTCGACCGGTGCGACTCGACGATGCCGTTCGCAGATCCGGTTCTGGCCACCCTGAAGGGGTGCCAGATCGTAGCCGGGGGTCGCGCGCAGCACGACCCCCGGAACCGCGAACCCACGAGCCACGCACCCTGGAGGGGTGCCAGAACCGGACTTTCAGACCGCCCTGACTTGCCCCGGGCGACCGTTGCGTGGAGCGCTTCCCGACCGTATAGTACAGTCTTGTCGGGTCTGGTACGCCTCTGGCTCCTGGGAGCCGCCGGGCGCTGCCTCCTGACGCCGGAGACGAGAGGGGGGCCGGATGTCACGCCGACGCCTCCTGAAGGGGCTTTGGGGTCGCCACCCGTGACGCGGAGAAGACACATGGCAACGCAGACAGTCTACAACTTCAACCCGGGTCCGGCGGCTCTGCCGCGCGAGGTGATGGAGACGGCGGCGGCGGAGTTCGTCGACTACCGCGGTCTGGGCTACGGCCTGGCCGAGGCGAGCCACCGCAGCAAGGAGTTCGAGGAAGTCATCCACGCGGCCGAGGCCAACATCCGCAGCCTGATGGGCATTCCGGAGGACTACGCGGTGCTCTTCCTGCAGGGCGGTGCCAGCCTGCAGTTCGCCATGGTGCCGATGAATCTGGCCCTGCCGGGCAAGCCGATGCTGTATGCGGACACGGGCTCCTGGAGCAACCTGGCGATCAAGGAGGCGAAGCTGTTTGGCGACGTCAAGCTGATCTACGATGGCAAGGCCTCGAACTACTCGGTCATCGGCGATGTCGCCGAGTGGCCGATCGACGCCGACGCCTCCTATGCCTACGTCTGCAGCAACAACACCATCGAGGGCACCGAGTACCGCTCCTTCCCCGATACCGGCAGCGTGCCCCTGATTGCCGACATGTCCAGTGACATCATGTCCTACCCGGTCGACGTGCGACGCTTCGCCATGATCTTCGCCGGCGCCCAGAAGAACCTCGGCCCGGCGGGCGTCACGATTGCCGTCATGCGCAAGGACCTCGCCGCGCGGGCCGGTGCGAAGGTCCCGACGATGCTGAAGTACTCGACGCACATCGACAAGGAGTCGCTGTTCAACACGCCGCCCTGCATCGCCATCTACATGGTCCGCCTGGTCACCGACTGGCTGATCAAGCTCGGCGGCCTGCCGGCGATCCAGAAGATCAACGAGGCCAAGTCCGATGCCCTCTACAGCGCCATCGACGCCTCCGAGTTCTATCGCGGTACGGCCGAACCGGCGGACCGCTCCCGCATGAATGTCACCTACCGCCTGCCGAACGAGGACCTCGAGGCGACCTTCTGCAGTGAGGCCAAGAAGGCCGGCCTGGTCGGCCTGAAGGGTCACCGCGCCGTCGGCGGCATCCGTGCCAGCATCTACAACGCCATGCCGATGGCGGGCGTGAGCCGCCTGATCGACTTCATGGACGACTTCGAGTCGCGCCACCGCTGATCGACTCCTGTGCTTCCCCCCACGGGCGGCGCCCCGGCCATGCGGCCCGGACGCCGCCCGTCGGCATTTCCGGGCGGATCTTCCGTCACCGGCCGTCTACCTGCCAGTGACGGAAGATCCGCTTTGCGGAAGACCTGCGGCTCCGCCGTCGATCAGCGCTCCGGATGGCAATGACTTCAGCTTTCAGGAGGATGGAGCATCCGCCGGGCCGGTCTGAACTGGTCCACAGGGCTGTTTGAAAGTCCGGTTCTGGCACCCCTTCAGGGTGCGTGGTTCGAGGCTTCGTGTTTCCGGGGGTCGTGCTACGCGCGACCCCCGGCTACGATCTGGCACCCCTTCAGGGTGACCAGGTGAGCGCTGACGCGATCTTCGATCAGCCCTGACTGGTCCACCGGGACGCTGGACAAGGGCTGCTTGTGCCGCCATGGTGTGTCGTGGAGCCGCGCCCGGCTGTTTCGGGGGTGGCTCGGGAGGCGTGCGACGACCTATGGACAAGGCGACCTGGTACTACGCCCGCGGGCGGGCTGCGCAGGCAGCGTCGGATGTCGAGGATCTGGTGCAGAGCGGGGTGCGCTCGGTGCTGTTCAACAGCCCGGACGAGGCCAGCGCGGCGCCGTTTCTCGAGGCGGCCGGCGGTCAGCCGTTGGAGCTGCACATCGGCATTTCGCTGAAGGAACTCCACGAGCGGGCGCTGGGCTGTCCGCCGCCGCCGATGGTCATTCCCGACCGCGATGCCTTCGTGGCGCGCTTTGGCGATCGCTGTCTGTCGACGCTGGTGTGCTGGTCGGGCCTGACGCAGGGGGCGGCCCTGGCGGCGTGGCTGGTGCGGCATTGCCGTGAGGCCGGCTACGCCAAGGGCGTCAGCCTGGACGTGCTGCGCTACCCGAACACGGTCTTCGCCGAGGACTTCCCCTGCGCCTGTGAGAGCTGCCAGGCGCGTCGGCGGCCCTGGCTGGGGCACGGCTGCCTCGAGGCGGCGGACCGTACCGACCCCTCGGTGATGTACAAGGAACTCGAGACGAAGGGCGCCGTGATCGGCGGCGTGGCCCGCGATCTGGCGCAGGCCCTGCACGCGGCCGGTCTGGAGTTCTCGCTGGCGGCGCGGGCGGTCTACGCCGGTCGTGATCACGAGCACGCGGCGGCGCCGATGTGGGGCTATGGCCCGGCGCTCTACGAGGGTCAGGACTGGGCGGCGTGGTGCCGGGATGGCCTCCTCGACACCGTGCACTTCATGAACTACACCCCGCGGCTGGAACGCCTCGAGCGTCTCACCCGCCAGCATCGCGACCTCCTGCGCGGGGCGCCGGTCCGTCACCACGAGGGCCTCGGCGTCACCTGCTCGGCCGGTCGGCTCAGCCCGGCTGACCTCGATGACCAGATCCGCCTCTGCGCTGACCTCGGCGCGGCCGGCGTGACCCTCTTCCCCTGGCACGGCGTCAGTGCCGAGCATCGCGCCGTCCTGGCCCGCTGGTGAGCCGGCACGGGCCGGCGTGCCGGCGTCCATTAAAGCCAGATCCCCGTCGCGGGGCGCCGGATAGAACACGGCGAGATATCGCGCGCGATGTTCCCTGGAGCGCGAGTGGCCACAGACGCGAAGGCGTCCACGAGCCGCAGCGGCGTCGGCAGCACCACGACGTGAAGTCTCCGACACGGAGCGGCGCCCCTGACGGCCGCCGCCGGGCATGACAGCAGCACCCACGACACAGGAGGTGTCCCGATGGTCTCTGTGGTCAAAGTGACGGTGACCCGCATCACCGACCACTGTCCCTTCTACAAGGAAGGCGACAGCTTCCTGATCCGTCAGCAGTGCTTCGATCCGGCCTGCGCCACGCCGCGGCAGTTCTGTCTGCACTCGCTGAAGGATATCTACGATACCTGGAAGGAGGTCCGGCGCGGCCCGGTGGGGGGCAAGGCCTCGGTCGGGTGCATGGACAAGGGCAAGGCGCAGTTCGAACTCGAACGCCTGGATGACGCGGATCTCCCCGGCTGGCACTGAGGGAGGGCGTCGCAGCGGCGGGGGGGTGGCTTCGGCCTGATTGTCTCCCGAACTGACTCGGCTGCGCCGAGGCGCGTGGCAGACAGGATGCCCTGAGCAGATCCACGGCGGCGCCGGTGGACGGGGCCACCCAAGAGAAGCGCCGTCATGGCCCTGGCGGGTCATGACGGCGCGGTTGGTTCTCTAGAGCGCGGCACCGCCGCGGCGGCTCACTCGACGCCGGCCTGGTAGAGCAGGTAGGTGGCGATGAAGCCGACGCTGGTCATCAGTTCGTCGATGTTCATCTGTTCGCCATCGCCGTGGGCGTACTCGAGGTGGCCGGCGCCGCTGGTCAGCACGGGCATATCCGGGTATTCGGTGGCGAAGAGCCGCGAGTCGCAGGAGACGGTCCAGCCCTTGATAGGCTGGTCGCGCCACATGCCGGCGGCGCGTGCCGCGGCGATGGCGTTGCGCATGGCGGGCGAGTCCGGGTCGCCGTCGAAGGCGGCGTTGTGCAGCTTGTCGTAGGTGACCTCGACGACGCTGCGGCCGCTGACGCGGTGGCCACTCAGGCGCAGGTAGTTCTCGGCGCCGTGCTGGGCGGCCCGACGGACGCGGTCCATGACCTCGGTGATGCTGTGTGTCGGCACGAAGCCCTGGCCGCCCTCGAGCTTGAGGCGGTCGGTCTGTTCGTCGCCGGTCAGGGTGAGGGTGACCTCGCCGCCGCTGTGCGTCGCGATCTTGGCCTTGGAGCGGAAGAGCGCCCGCACGAAGGCGGCCATCTTGGTGATGGCGCCGTCGTTCTCGAGGATCGAGCCCATGTGGCCGGTGGAGCCATGCACATCGCAGCGGAAGCCGGTGTCGGTGCGCACCAGGTCGTAGTGGTGGTCGACCTTCGGCTTGCCGGTGGTGCGGTCGGTGGCCTTGGTCTTGTCGCCGTAGACGGCGATGTACTCGGCCAGGGCCGCCTCGATGCAGTCCTTGACGCAGGCCTCCACCGCCGGCGAGACGGTGCCGGCGATGCCGATGTTGAAAGAGACCTCGCCGCAGATGCGGCTCGGGTGCTCGCCGTAGTGGCCGATCATGCCGTGGCAGGTCTGCACCGGGCGTTGCGGGAAGAGGTCATGGCGGCTCTCGGCCTTGATGGCGCGGCCTTCCTGCTCGAGCTGTTCGTAGACGAAGGCGGTCATCTCGAAGAGGTTCACGCCGGGGCAGTGCAGGTCAGCGCGGTACCAGAGGGCGCCGCGGTTGGCCGGGTGGATGTCATTGCCGGTGCATTCCAGGACCAGGATGGAGCCATAGCGCTGGCGCAGTTCGCGGTCGATGGCGAGGGAGAGCGAGCCATTGCCGCCGGTCTCCTACTCGACCACGATCATTGCCATCAGGTTGCGCGAGAGCTTCCGGCCCTCGGCCTGGAGGACCTTGCCGAGGACCTGCAGGGCGGCCACGATCGCCACCACGGCGCCCTTGTCATCGCAGGTGCCGCGGCCGTAGAGGGTGTTGCCCTCGAGGCGAGGCGGCAGGAAGGGCTTCACCACGTCGATGTGCGCATTGACCGCGACGCCGTCGGGGCCCTCTTCGCCGCGTGCATTCGGAACGAAGTACAGCAGGTTGCTGCGCTTGGCGTAGACCTCTTCCGGCGACAGCCCTTCCGGGCACTCCGGGGTCTTGGTGAAGTGCAGCAGCGAGAAGGCCGGGTGCTTGGCGATCGCCGGGTTGATCGGGCGACGCTCGTGGCGGGCGCCCGGGAAGGGCGCCGCATCCAGCTCGGCCTCGAGCATACGGAAGACCTCGTCCTCGGCGCGGCGCATACGCTCGACATCCGCGTAGGGCGTGGTGTCGACCGCGCAGGTCTTGAAGAGCAGGTCGGTGACGTGACGGCGCAGTTCGGGCGAACGCGAGGCCGCCAGGATCTTCTCGGTCAGGTCGCGCATGGCAGTGGCCTCTCCGGCTCAGCCCAGGATCTGGGCGCAGGCTTCGTCCAGGACATCGAGGCCCTCTTCGAGCGCCTCGCGGGGCGTGATCAGCGGCGGCGCGATCTTGATGCAGCCGCCGCCCATGCCGACCGGTGCGAACATCAGGAGGCCCTTCTGCATGCAGGCCTCGTTGATGGCCAGGGCCGTATCCGGATCCGGGTCCTTGGTGCCGGGCTTGACCATGAGCAGCCCGCCGACCAGGCCGCGGTGCATGGCCGCGCCGATGGCGCGCGGATAGCGGCGCTGAATGGCGTCCAGACGGGGGCTCAGGACCTCGCGGCCGAGCACGGCGGCCTTCTCGGTGAGGTTCTCGCGCTCCAGGATCTTCAGGTTCTCGATAGCGGCCGCCACGGGCAGGGGACTGGCCGAGTGGGTGCTCGTCATCGAACCCGGCGGGTAGAAGCTCATGATGTCGTTGCGACCGATCACCGCCGAGATCGGCAGGCTCGAGGAGATGCCCTTGCCGCAGCAGATGATGTCGGGCGTGAGGTCGTAGTGCTGCCAGCAGTAGTACTTGCCGGTACGGCCGAAGCCGGCCTGGACCTCGTCCATGATCAGCACGACGTCGTGCTTGCGGCACCAGCGCCCGAGCTGCCGGGCGTACTCATCGGGGAGGAAGTTCGGCCCGATGCCCTGGTAGGACTCGACGATGACGCCGGCGACCGCGTCGGGCGTGACGCCCTGGCGGGCCAGGCTCTCCTCGAACAGCGCGAAACGCGTGTCCTCGCAGCGGAAGCCGTCCGGGAAGGGGACCTGGACGAAGCCCTCGGGCAGGCGGACGATCCAGTTCTTCAGCGCCGGGGTGCCGCCGATCATCTGGGCGCCGAGGGTGCGGCCGTGGAAGGCGCCCTCGTAGGAGACGATGACGTGCTTGCCGGTGCCGTGCTTGTTCACGCCGTAGGTACGCGCCAGCTTGACGGCGTTCTCGGTGGCCTCGGCGCCGGTGCTCAGGAGGAAGACCTTGTCATCCGGGCGCGGCGCGGTGGCGGCCAGGAGGCGGCAGAGCTCGGCGCGGCCCTCGTGGGCGAACACGTAGGTGGCCAGGAGCGGCTTGTCGATCGCCTGGCGCAGTGCCTCGCGGATCTCCGGGCGGCCATGGCCGGCGTTGGCCACCAGCACGCAGCTCGACCAGTCCAGCCAGGCGTTGCCCCAGCGGTCGAAGACCTGGAAGCCCTCGGCGCGGTCCCAGATCACCGGCGGCTGGCCCTGCATGCTGATCGGTTCGTAGCGCAGGAGTTCCTCGAAAATCGCCAGCGATTCGGGTACCGGAATGGCCGTGGCGATCCGGCGGTACTTGGTGTTGACGAGAGGAACGTTGCGCGGAACCAGATTGTACTTGTGATCAGCCATGTCTCGCAGACCCCTTGTTGGCGTGTCGCGACAATGACCGAAGCGGCCATGCGCCCGACGCCTGGACGACCGCAAATCTAGCCCGATTCTGGCGGGAAACAAGGCCTGCCGGCGCGCCCGCAGGGCTGTTTGAAGATTCCCGGCTTGCATGTTTGGTCAGCGATGCTCCCGGCGCTCTGACGCGCGTGAGAGCGGTGGCGTGGGGGGTTGCGTTGCGGACGGGGCGCGCTCCGGAGGTGTTCAGG
>JAAYZO010000775.1 GCA_012514865.1 Lentisphaerota bacterium
CCAGCGGCTACATCTCGTCGCACCTCTGCGGCGCCGCTGTCGACATCTCGCCGACCGGCTGCGACGTCGGACGGCTGCGGGCCCTGCTCGATGCGCATGGCTTCACCACCCTCGACGAGCGCAACCTGGGGGTGAACTGCCTGCACGCCACCTACCGCGACGCGCCCCGCCTGATCGTGCGTGAGTGACGTCGGACACCGCGACGCGTGCCGCCCCGCACCGGAGGCGGCAAGGCCCGTCCGTGGCCGTCCGTGTGGGTCCGTGCCCGTCCGTGTCCCGAGCCCGGCGGCCGCGTCACCGCGGCCCGCGTCCCCCCGCCCGCGGCCCGAGCGCCGTCGCCGGCAAGGCCCGTCCGTGGCCGTCCGTGTGGGTCCGTGCCCGTCCGTGTCCCGAGCCCGGCGGCCGCGACGCGCGCCGCTCACGACGGGTCGTTCGTGCCCTCGCGCAGGATGGCGGCCAGGCGTGCGGCGAGTTCCTCCGGCGGGCCTTCGAGGCGGGTCAGCCGACGCGTTGCCGGCGGCGCCGCGATGCGCACGACGCGGGTCGGCGAGCCCTTCAGGCCGGTCTCTACCGGCGCCATCGCGAGGTCGCCTAGGCCCAGGCGGCGGCAGGCGGCACGCTGCGCCCGCAGACGACCGGACAGGCTCGGCAGACGCGGCTCGTTGGCCTCCTTCAGGACCGTCAGTAACGCCGGCAGGGCCAGGTGAAGGGTCGCGGTGCCGCCGTCGAGCTGGCGGTCGACCTCGATGCCGCCAGCCACAGCGCGCAGGGCCGTCACGCCGGTCACCTGGGGTATGCCGAGGTGCGCTGCCAGGCCCGGGCCGACCTGGGCGGTATCCCCATCGATGGCCTGCTTGCCGCAGAGGACGAGGTCATAAGGCCCGCTGGCCTGCAGGGCCCGTGCCAGGGTCAGGCTGGTGGCCCAGGTATCGGCACCCGCGAAGGCCCGGTCGCTGACCAGCAGGCCGCTGTCGGCGCCCATGGCGACGGCCTTGCGCAGGACCTCCTCGGCCTGGGGCGGCCCCATGGTCACGGCCACGACCTCGCCGCCGAGGGCCTGGCGCAGGCGCAGGGCCGCCTCGAGGGGGAACTCGTCGAGCGGGTTGAGCACCGCGGCGACGCCGGAGCGGATGAGGGTATGGGTCTCGGGGTCGAGACGCATCTCGCTGGTGTTGGGGACCTGCTTGAGGCAGACCGCGATTCTCATGACGGCCGTGCTCCCTGGAAGAGGATCCCGGCGCCGAGACGCCCGCCGGGATCGAGGACGGCCTTCACCGCGCGCATCTGGGCCACGCCATCGGCGCCGTAGAGGACCTCGAGGAAGTCGGTCTTGAGGCGGCCGATGCCATGCTCGGCGGCCGGGCTGCCGCCCATGGCCACCACGGCCCGCGCGAACTCGCGGTAGAGCCGCCGGCCGCGGTCGTAGTCGTCCGGGGTCTGCGGCAGGATGTTGACGTGGAGGTGGTTATCGCCGACGTGGCCGAAGATGACGTAGGGCAGGCGTGCTTCGTCCAGGCGCGACCGATACAGGGCCAAGACCGCCTCGAGAGCCTCGTCGGGGACCGCCATGTCCGTGCCCAGCTTGGTCACGCCGGGATGCTGCCGGCGGACCTCGGCGATCATGGCGTTGACGGTCTCCGGGAGGGCATGGCGGAAGACGCGGAGGCGTTCGCGTTCGTCCTCCGCCACGGCCGACCAGCACACCTCCGGGTCGCCGCCGTGGGCCGCGACCGCGGTGCAGAGGGCCTCCAGGACGGCCTCCAGGCGCGCCGAGGTGGTGCCGACGTCGAGGTAGATGGCGCTGCCGGCGCCGGCGGGCAGGCACTCGGGGACGCCTGAGACCGCGCCCAGCGCGGCGCGCCGGCGGCGCAGCAGCGCCATGGCATTCGGATCGACGTACTCGACGGCCTCGAGGCCGAGGTCGTGGCGCCGGCCGCGCACCGCCCGGGTGAAGCGCAGCGCCGCGGCTTCGTCCGGCCAGAAGGTCATCACCGCACAGCGTGCCTCGGGCGCCGGCAGGGCACGTATCTCGGCCTCGACAATGATGCCGAGGGTGCCCTCGGAGCCGATGAAGAGGTCGATGAGGTCCATCTCGGGCGCGGCGTAGTAGCCGGCTGCGTTCTTGGTGCGCGGCCAGGCGTAGTGCGGGACGGTGCCCCAGCACACCGCGCCGTCGGGCTGCCGCACGCCGAAGCGTCCCTCGGGGGTGGCACGACACGCGCCGCGCTCGAGGTCGAGGACGCGGCCGTCGCCAAGGACGACCGTGAGCGCCTCGACGTAGGGCCGCGTCGGGCCGTAGAGGAAGGTATGCGCGCCGGAGGCATTGCAGGCGATGGTGCCGCCGATGGCGGCGCCGGTCTCGGTCGGGTCCGGCGGGTAGAAGAAGGTCTTCTGCCGCAGCGCCTCGAGGGCCTCCCCGCTGGCTGCCGACCAGGCGGCGCTGTCCTGGAAGGACCGTCGCCGGAGGCTCTTCTGGACCTCGGACAGGGCCACGCCGGCCTGGCAGCGCAGGACCAGGTTGCCGGCGGCGTCGAGGCGCAGGCCGGTGACGCGGCTGAGGCGCTCGAGACTCAGCAGCAGGCCGCCCTCGGGGACCGCACCGGCCGCAATCCCGGTGCGGGCATTCGAGACGGTGATGTCCCAGCCGCGCGCCAGCGCCAGACGCACGGCGCCGCTGACCTCACTCAGCGTCGTCGGGAAGGCCAGCGCCGCGGCGCGGCCGCTGCGGCGTGACTCGTCGGTGAGATAGCCGGCGTAATCCGCCAGGGCGGCGCCTTCGATCAGCCGCGGCACCGCGGCGTCGGGGACCTCGCGGGGCGTGAGGATGTGCGCTGTGGGACTCATGGGCCTCGATGATACGGCCGGCACGGCCGGCCTGTGACTCCGGGGAATATAGCCCCGGACGTGTCCACGGCAGGTCCACGGCAGTCCACGGCAGTGCCGTGGACCCACGAACCGGCGCCGGGGGCGGCGCCGGGGTGGCGCCGGGAGGCACGGGGGGCGGCGCCGGGGGGCACGGGGTGGCGCCGGGGTGGCGCCGGGGGCGGCCGCGGGGTATGGTCTCCGGCCGACCTGGCGGGCCGTGTTCGG
>JAAYZO010000776.1 GCA_012514865.1 Lentisphaerota bacterium
GGTCGCGCCGGGCTGAAGCCACGGCGCACACGTCCGCGTGAACGCGGTACTCTGACCCGGAGGCGGCAGCCGCAACGCACGGCGGCCTTCCATACGAGCCGCCCCGACTCGACTGAGGCATTACTGGCGCGTTGCGCAGACCGATTGACACGGCGCTGACCGCAGGCTAGAGTGGCCGTTGGTCAGTGTGAGGATCATCGATGGCGCTTCGGGCATGTAACGCAGTGGTTGTACCGGTCCCGGCGATGGTTGCCGGGGCTCGGGCCGCGTCCACGCACGCCGCGTGACATTCGCAGCGCCTCCCCGCCTCGATTCAAGCGCCATCGCCGGGCAGTCTCCCGCGATGGCGCTTCTGTTTTTCTGAACTCCACGCTTATGAAAGGACCCCCCATGAAGGGTGCCAGCATTATTGCCAAGAGCCTCGAGGAGCTGGGTGTCCGCTGTGTGTTCGGCTACACCGGCGCGGCGATCCTGCCGGTGATGGACGAACTGGGCTCCAGCCCGATCCGCATCGTGGTGAACGCCAACGAGCAGTGCGCGGCCTTCAGCGCCGCCGGCTACTCGCGGTCGAGCGACGAGGTCGGCGTCGCCATCGTGACCTCCGGCCCGGCCATCACCAACGCCCTGACGGCGGTGGCCGACTCCTATGCCGACGGCGTGCCGATGGTCGTGATTGCCGGGCAGGTCCCCGAACACAAGATCGGCACGGATTCCTTCCAGCATATCGACGTCGCCTCGGTCTTCGGCCCCACGGCCAAGCACGTGGTCTCCGTCAGCAGCATCGGCAACATCGAGGCGGTGATCAAGGATGCGTGGTTCCTGGCGCGTTCCGGCAAGCCGGGCCCGGTGGTCATCGATCTGCCGATCAACCTGCAGCAGACCTCGACTCAGTATGAGGGCGGCAACCTCGAGCGCTTTGCCGGTGTGTACGAGGATGAGTGTCACCTCTCCGAGGCGCAGTGCGCGCGGTTCTTCGAGCTGTTGGCGGCGGCACGGCGGCCGCTGCTCTATCTGGGCGGAGGCCTGAACTCGGTCCGCGGCAGCGCCGCCATACGGCGCTTCAACGAGCGCTTCGGCATCCCCTCGGTGAACACCCTGATGGCCAAGGGCGTGGTCGACGAGAACGACCCGGCCGCCCTCGGGCTCCTGGGCATGTTCGGCACGCCCTATGCCAACAAGATCATCCAGGACAACGACTTCTTCTTCGCCATCGGGGTGCGCTGGGACGACCGCGTCGCCGAGAAGGTCGGCTTCGCCATCCAGGCGCGCATTGCCTACATCGATGTCAATCCGCGCAAGATGCACCAGATCCGCGAGGAACGCCGCCCCGACTTCACCTTCCTCGGCGATGCCGCCCGGGCTCTCGATGACCTCACCGCGTATGCTGAACGCCATGGCATCGCCATCGCCATCGACGACTGGATCCGCCACGCCGTCGCGCTGAAGCGCGCCTGGCCGCTGGACTACCGTCGCGACGGCGAGGCTCTGCAGCAGGCCGAGGTCCTCGACCGGCTCAACGAGCGCCTGACCGACGACATGATCATCACCACCGGCGTCGGCAACCACCAACTCCTGGCAGCGCAGTACCTGCGCATGCGCCAGCCGAAGCGTTTCCTGACCTCGGGGAGTTTCAGCACGATGGGCTTCGGCATGCCCGCCGCCGTCGGCGCCTGCCATGCCAACCCGGACGCGCGCGTCGTCGTGATCGACGGCGACGGCAGTTTCCGCATGAACATGGGCGAGCTGCACACCATCGGGACGCTCGATCTGCCGGTCAAGATCCTGCTGCTGAACAACCACGGCGACGGCATGGTCCGCAACCTCGAGAACGCGGCCTACGGCGGACGGCACTCGGCCACCGAGAGGCCGCGTGACGTCGACTTCGCCGCCATGGCCAGGCTCTGCCACTTCGGCTTCGCCGAACGCGTCACCCGGCGCCAGCACCTCGAGGGCGCCATGGACGCCTGGCTGGCCGCCGAAGGCCCGGCCATGCTCGAGGTCGTCACCGACGTCGACGAGGCGATCTACCCGGTGGTGCGCCCCGGGGCCTCCTACGCCGAGATGGACCTGGGGCCGTACATCCGCGAACGCCGCTGAGGACGAAGCCCGGCGCGCTCACTCCTCTGGCAGGGCTGCCTTGGAGGCCCGGTTCTGGCACCCCTCCAGGGTGCATGGCGTGCAATCCGCGTTTCCGGGGGTCGGGCTGCGCGCGACCCCCGGCTACGATCTGGCACCCCTCCAGCGCCCGCGGGGCGCTTGCCGGCCCCGATCATGTCAGTATGA
Source organism: Lentisphaerota bacterium (assembly GCA_012514865.1). Taxonomy (GTDB): domain Bacteria; phylum Verrucomicrobiota; class Lentisphaeria; order Oligosphaerales; family JAFGRS01; genus JAGVUW01. The sequence goes on from JAAYZO010000776.1 coordinate 2,284, forward strand.
AACTCTTGTTTGAGGAGTGCGGTGCTCCTGCCTGCGTACTACGGTTTCCGTTGCCACGAGTACCGGAGCAAACAGAACAGGAGTCACCGCGATGGGAACATGCCACGTGAAGAAGGCCGCGGCCAGGGGTCAGGCGAA
>JAAYZO010000777.1 GCA_012514865.1 Lentisphaerota bacterium
CGCTGTAGAGCACCTGGAGCTGCAGCGTCGCCTCGAAACGGACCACCCCGGAGGCGATGCGCATCACCAGGAGCTGCCCGACCGTCAGGTGCGGCCGACGACGCTCCGCGGACACGGTCAGAGCGACCGGATCCGCCCCGAAGGCAAAACCCATCGCCGGGCGCTCCTCGCCCTCGCGATAGGTCGAGGGGAAGCCCTCGACCGCCACCGCCGGGGCAATCCCGCGCAGGCCCTGGGTCTGCTGCGGACTCAGCCGCAGGCTGTCGGGGCCGTAGACGACCAGGCGGCCATTCTCACGCAGGACGGCCTCCGGGTCGGCCCGCGGCAGGCCCAGCGGCAGCGCCACCGCCTTGCCGGTCGGCGCCAGGAGGTCGGGCTCGGCAAGTCGCCGCGACAGCCGCACCGCCAGCCCCACGGGGCCCTGCGCCTGACGCGCCAACGTCACCACCAGGCGCTCGGGATGGCCCTCGGCACGCTGATGCGCCTCCACCTCGGCCGCCGGCGCCGCACCGATGGCCTCGCCGCGGACCTCGCGGACCTCCCACGCAACCGGGACCTGCAGGCTGAGCTGGAACACCCCGGCGCGCTGGACGTCGGTGCTGACGCGGACCTCGGCCGTGACCTCGTCCGGCTGCACATGGAGTTCCACCAGCGTCTCGGCGACCAGGCGCGGGCGGATCTTCTCGAGGCGCACGCCCAGGGCGCAGGGCAAGGCGGCATAGCGATAGGCGCTGTCCCAGGAGCCATCCGGACCCGACAGCTCGGCGGCGTCGATCTGCACGAGGTTCTCCAGACGCGTCGCGGCGATCCGCAGACCGCCCGCCAGGCGCAGGCCGATGCGGCCCTGCTGCCGACCGACATCCAGAGCCCGCACCACCGGGATCAGGACGTCCATCTCGCTGCCCAGACGCTCCAGCTCCAGCACCAGACGCTGGCGCTCACGCGCCGGCTCAAACAGGGTCGCCGTGACCACCTGCTCACCCGACACCTCCGTGACCGACCACTCGCGGACGTTGGGGTCGAAGACACTGACGACCTTCTGATCGGCTGGAACCGCCACCTGAACCCGCCCGAGCTCGGCACGGCTGACGCTGTAGTCGAGGGTCGCCCGCGTGCGCACGACGCCCTCGTCAAGCTGGACCAGCAGGTCGGCCTGCAGCGCCGCCAGGGCCTTCAGACCCCGCGCGCCCTCCGCCTTGGGGGTCCACTCCAGACGCAGCGTCGGCGCCGCGCCGACGAAGGCCTGCACGTGCGTCTCGACCACGCCCGGCGCCGGCGGCACCACGGTCGCCGCCACCATCGGCACGACGTCAATGCTGACGCCGGCCTCCGGAATGCGGATGTCCCAGCGGCTCACCGGCGCCACCGGTGCCTCGAAGCTGACGCGGTTGCGCCCGGGGGCCTTCTCGTAGGCCTTGGCGAATTCCAGAGACAAGGTCAGCACCCGCGGCACCGCGCCGCGATGCTCGACCAGCAGGGCGTGGCCGTCCGGACCCGGCACCAGCCGCGCCGGGGCGTCGTCGAGGACGGCCTGCGTCAGCGCCACATCGCCGAGACGAATGGGTATCTGGTGCCAGCCCTCGCGGATGACCTCCAGGCGCAGATCGGCCTTGACCTGCAGGACGTCCTGCGTGATGGTCGCATCCCCGTGGATCTCGCTGATGAGGAAGTCGACCGGCGCCGGCAGCTCCGGCGGCCGCTGCGTCGCCCGCCGGGCCGCCTGCCACAGCGCCTGGAAGTCCTCATAGGGCAGGAAGACACCGCGGCCGGTCGCCTCGAAGGTCCGCCGCAGGTCGTCGTAGGGGAGGTAGATGCTGACCTCGCGGAAGGGCTCTGCCCCAGGGACCGGCAGCGGCACCGGCCGCGGGAGCGGCACGGGCACCGGCGCGATGCGCTCGGCGGCCGCCGGCGGCACCGCCACGGCGGCGGGCAGGGCAGCTGGCGCCGCGGACGGCGCTGCTGGGGTAGCCGCCTCAGCGGCGACGGCGGGAGGGGCCGGCGTCTCTACACCGACGGCCGGCCGGGGCGGCGCCGCGGACGGCACCGGCGCCACCACAGGTGGCACCGGCTGACCCCACACTCCGGCCACCGCCATCAGCGCCGCCACACAGAACCACCGAGCCGTACGCAACGCCTTCATCGGCCAGTCCTCCCGGACCTGCACCCCATCCCCGGAACACCCCGGAGAGGCCGCTCGGTGCCCCTGCCCGAGCCGCGCCTGGTGCCATGGTCATCACAGGAGTATAACGCCAAATCGGCCCATTCCTTAGTCTGACCGCATCACGAGCCGCCCCACGGCGCGATGCCCCCCGTCCCCCTCCGCCTCCCCATCCTCCGATTTCCCCTTCTTCTTGGCGATCTTGGCGGCTTGGCGAGACACCTCCCCCTTCCCGTGCCCCACCACGAGGCGTACCGCCTCGCCGCGCGCCCGGCCGCCCGGCCGGGCTCACCAAAGAGACCCGGATTGTCTCTCGCCAAGACGCCAAGAGCGCCAAGGGGGAGAGGATATGGAAAGCAGGAAGCAGGCACTGCGCGATATTTGTGGA
>JAAYZO010000778.1 GCA_012514865.1 Lentisphaerota bacterium
CGCCTGCAGGTTGTAGTGACACCCTCAGGACAGGTCCCGACAGGGTGCACAGCCCTGAGTTGGGGGAGTCCAAATCGAGATCGGGATCGAAATCGCCAAGAGTGCCGCTATGACATAAAGGGACCGGACGTCGAGCCCGATCCCGATAGCGATCCCGATCCCGAGGAACCGACATCCCACGTGGAGGCATCGTCTGTTGGCATCTCTTCCTTCCGTTCTTCCTTCTCTCCGCCTGCCTTTGCGCCTATGCGCCCTCGCGTCCTGGCGAGAGGTTCGTCTCTCGTTCTTCGCAACGACAGGGATGTCATGCCCCCCGGCGCCCCGCCGTGATACATCTTCGTATCGCGGCGGCACGACGGCGGTGCCGCTGGAGGCCGGGCGTGGGCGGCGGCGGCGGCGGCGCAGGCGCGCCGGCCGTCTTGGCATGGAAGTCGCTTAGGGTGGCGTCATGTTGCCACCGGGCGTCGCCGCGGTGTGCGACTCGCGGTCCTGGCGGTGCGGGGTCGCGCAGCGAGTCACGAGGACCATCGGGACGGCCTTCCGGGCCGGCCGGTTCCGCCGGGTCTCCGGTCCGGGTTTGGTGAGTCTGGGAGTGAGGCTTATGAAGAAGCAGGAGCCGAAGCACGTGACCAAGCACCTCTTCATCACGGGGGGCGTGGTCAGTTCGCTTGGCAAGGGCATCACGGCCGCGTCGATCGCGCTGCTGCTGCGGCAGCGCGGCTACCGCGTGCGTCTGCAGAAGCTCGATCCGTATATCAATGTCGACCCCGGGACGATGAGCCCGTACGAGCACGGTGAGGTCTTTGTCACCGATGACGGCGCCGAGACCGACCTCGACCTGGGGCACTACGAGCGTTTTGCCGATCTGTCCTGTTCGCGGGCCAGCAACGTCACCAGCGGTCGCATCTACCTGACGGTGATCGAGCGCGAGCGTCGCGGCGACTACCTGGGCAAGACCGTCCAGGTCATCCCGCACATCACCGACGAGATCAAGAATGCCATCCGCAGTCTGGACGGCGACGACGTCGACATCGCCATCACCGAGATTGGCGGCACGGCCGGCGACATCGAGTCGCTGCCTTTCCTCGAGGCGATCCGCCAGTACCGCCAGGAGATCGGCCCGCAGAACGGCCTGTTCATTCATCTGACCCTGGTGCCGTACCTGCGCGCCGCCCAGGAGATGAAGACCAAGCCCTCGCAGCAGTCGGTCGGCATCCTGCGCGAGATCGGCATCATCCCGGACATCCTGATCTGCCGTTGCGAGCATGCCCTGGGCGAGGAGCACCTGAGCAAGCTGGCGCTGTTCTGCAATGTCCGCCGCGACCTGGTCATCGAGGAGCGCGACGTGGCGCAGACGATCTACGAGGTGCCGCTGGAGCTGGCGCGTCAGGAGCTTGACACCTACCTGCTCGAGATGCTCGGCCTGCACGTCCGCGAGCTCCGTCTCGAGGCCTGGCGCGCCTTTGTGCAGCGCGTCGTAGCGCCGCGCGAGCGCACCTGCGAGATTGCGGTGGTGGGCAAGTACACGCGGCTGAAGGATGCCTACAAGAGCATCTACGAAGCCCTCGACCACGCCGCGGTGGCGCATGGCGTGGGGCTGCGTCTGCGGCCGATCGAGTCGACCGACATCGAGGCCCGCGGCGCGGCGGCGCTGCTGGATGGGGTCGATGGCATCCTGGTGCCGGGCGGCTTCGGCGACCGCGGCATCGAGGGCAAGATTGCGGCGGTGGCGTATGCGCGTGAGCGCGGTCTGCCCTTCCTGGGGATCTGCCTGGGCATGCAGTGCGCCGTCATCGAGTTCGCGCGTCATGTCGCCGGGCTGGAGGGCGCCAACAGCCAGGAGTTCGACGCCTCGACGCCGCATCCGGTCATCCACCTGATGGCCGAGCAGGAGCACCTCGAGAACCTCGGCGGCACCATGCGCCTGGGCGCCTGGCCCTGCCGGCTGGCTGACGGGACACGCGCGGCGGCGGCCTACGGCGCCGCCGAGATCAGCGAGCGGCACCGCCATCGCTATGAGGTCAACAACGACTACCGCGAACGGCTCGAGGCGGCCGGGATGGTCCTCTCCGGGACCTCGCCCGACGGCCGCCTGGTCGAGGCCATCGAGCTGCCCGAGCACCCGTGGTTCGTCGCCTGCCAGTTCCACCCGGAGTTCACCTCGCGGCCGCTGAAGGCCCACCCGCTGTTCCTCGGCCTGGTCGGCGCCGCGGCCGGGCGTACGGCGGGCACAGCGGCGAAGCCCTGAGAGGTGTCCCCATGCAGCCGTATCATCCTGACATTCCACGACAGCAGGAACGACATACGATGGTCGACGACAAGCCCCGCGAGTACTGCGGCCTCTGCGGCGTCACCGGCGGCGAGGGCGTCCTGGAGAGGCTCCACGCCGGCCTGCACAGCCTCCAGCACCGCGGCCAGGAGGCGGCCGGCGTCATGGTCGGCAACGGCGCCGAGTGCCGCCTGCACAAGCAGCCCGGACTGGTCGGCGCCCTCTTTGGCTGCCTGCCGACCGCCTGGCTCGACCCGCGCTTCGGCATCGCCCGCGGCATCGGGCACGTCCGCTACGGCACCGCCGGCGGGTCGCTGGCCGTCAATGCCCAGCCCCTGATGGTGAACATGGCCGGCCAGACCGTCGGCATCGCCCACAACGGCACCCTCTGCAACGCCGGGGCACTGCGTCGCGAGCTGCAGGCCGAGGGGGCGCTGTTCCAGACCACCACCGATACCGAGCTGATCCTGCACCTCATGGCGCGGGCCCTGCTCCGGCGCTGCCATGGGAACCTCTGGGAAGCCCTCGCCGAGGCCCTCCGGCAGGTCCAGGGGGCCTACTCCCTGCTCCTGATGACGGCCGATACGATGGTCGCGGCCCGCGACCCCTACGGCTGGCGGCCCCTGGCCATCGCCGACACCAGCGACGGCTCCTACGTGGTCGCCAGTGAAACCATCGCCTTCGGGGTCACCGGAGCGACCACCCTGCGCGACGTCGAGCCCGGTGAGATGGTGATCTGGGACCACAACAACCGCATCACCAGCCAGCGCTTCGCCGAGGCGCCGCGACATGCCCACTGCATCTTCGAGCATGTCTACTTCGCCCGACCCGGCAGCCGGGTCTTCGGCGACAGCGTCTACGAGGTCCGCAAAGCCATGGGCCGCCAGCTCGCCCGCGAGGCGCCGGTCGATGCCGACGTCATCGTCCCGGTGCCCGACAGCGGCCTCTACGCCGCCCTTGGCTTCGCGGAGCAGTCCGGCATCCCGCTGGACCTGGCCCTGAGCCGCAACCACTACGTCGGGCGGACCTTCATTGATCCGGCCCTGAAGGCCTCGCGTCTGCAGCAGGCCGGCGCCAAGCTGCAGCCCATCCCCGAGGCCATCGCCGGCAAGCGCGTCTGCCTGATTGACGACTCGATCGTGCGCGGCAACACCAGCCGCTCGCGCGTCGGCAGCCTGCGCGCCGCCGGCGCCCGCGAGGTGCATCTGCGCGTGAGCTGCCCGCCGCACCGCTATGGGTGCTTCTTCGGCATCGACTTCCCGGAACGCGCGGCGCTCTTCGCCAACCAGGTTCCGGCGGGCGACCTGTGCCGATCGCTGCGCCTCGACAGCCTGCACTACCTCTCGCAGGCCGGCATGCTCTCGTGCGTCAAGGCACACCCGCCCGAGGACTACTGCTGCGCCTGCTTCGATGGCCAGTACCCGGTCCGCCCGGAGGGCCTCCCGGACGACCTCTGACGGCGCTCCGCCGGTGGCGGCGCGGCCTGCACGGACGCCGCCGGTGGCCAAATCGGTTTTGAGGAGCTATAGTGCAACCCCGGCCGGCGGGCAAAGACCCCGGCGGCGGTTTGCGGCTCGATTCAGACAGACAGGACCCGCCCGTCGGCGGGGATCCGCCCCGGATCCCGGCCGACGGACGGCAACCCCAGCGGGACATACCCATGCCCAGGCGTCAGGACATCAAGAAGATCATGCTCATAGGCTCGGGACCGATCGTCATCGGCCAGGCCTGCGAATTCGACTACTCCGGCGCCCAGGCCTGCAAGGCCCTGCGCGAGGAGGGCTTCGAGGTGGTGCTGGTCAACAGCAACCCGGCCACCATCATGACCGAC
>JAAYZO010000779.1 GCA_012514865.1 Lentisphaerota bacterium
CTGGCCGACCCGGCCCGGCGCTGCTCGCGGCTTGGCGTTACCGACCGCCGCGAGCTGGCCGAGCTGGCGCCGCGCCTGAGCGGGGTGATGTTCCACTTCAACTGTGAGAACGAGGACCTGGAGAACCTCCGGGACAACCTCGAGCACATCAGCGCGACCTACGGCGATGTGCTGGGCCGTCTGCAGTGGGTCAGCCTCGGCGGCGGGCTGTTCTTCACCCGCGAGGGCTACCCCGTGGAGGGCTTCTGTGCCCTGCTGAAGGCCTTTGCCGAACGTCACGGCGTGCAGGTCTACCTCGAGCCGGGCGAGGCGGCGATCACAGGTGCCGGGGAGCTGGTGACGACGGTTCTTGATGTCGTTCACAACGAGGTCGACATTGCGATTGTCAATGCCTCGATTGAGGCGCACATGCTCGACCACCTGGTCTACCGGACCGAGGCGCGCCTGACGGCGCCGGGGCCGGGGCCGCACCGCGTCATGCTGGCCGGGCGGTCCTGCCTGGCCGGCGATGTCTTTGGGACCTACAGCCTGTCCGAGCCTCTGCGGCCGGGCTGCGAGGTCCGCATCGGCGATGCGGCGGGCTATACGATGGTCAAGAAGAACTGGTTCAACGGGGTGCCGATGCCGTCGATTGTGGTGCGGCGCCTGGACGGCTCTCTGGAGACCGTCCGGCGGTTCGGCTACCGCGATTTCAGGCGCAGCGTGTCGTGAGGCCCGGCCGCGGCCGGAGCAGCGCCGGCTCGAATGAGACATGGCGGTGTGACGTGCCCGGCTCTGTCGCAGACGGTCAGCCTGCGATGCGTCCTGTCGGATGTCCCAGGGCGTTGCCCGGGGCTGAGGGATGATGCCCTCTAAGGGCGTCAGAACGGAGGCCTGCCGGGAGGTGCGGCGAGCGATGTCTGGTCTTGCCCGATCCGGCGCCTGCGCGCCGGTGATTCGGCTGTAGTATTAAGGATATGAGGAGCCCAGTTCGTCCGGCCGCGGCCGGAGCGGCGCCTGCAGAGGAGACACGAGCATGAAGAAGAATGTCCTGATCATCGGTGCCGGCGGCGTGGCGCACGTCGCGGCGCACAAGGCGGCGATGCACAACGACGTGCTGGGCGACATCTGCATCGCCTCACGCACGGTGTCGAAGTGTGACGAGATTATCGCCAGCATCCACCGCCTTGGGCACCTCAAGAACCCGTCCGGCAGGCTCTACTCGCGTCAGGTCGACGCCCTGGACATCCCGGCGACGGCGCGGCTGATCCGCGAGACCGGCTCCGAGATCGTCATCAACCTCGGCAATGCCTTCGTGAATATGTCGGTCCTGGAGGCCTGCCTGGAGACCGGCGCGGTGTACATGGATACGGCCATTCACGAGGAACCGGACAAGGTCTGCGAGAACCCGCCCTGGTATGCCAACTACGAATGGAAGCGCAAGGACCGCTGCCAGGCCAAAGGCCTCTCGGCCATTCTCGGCGTCGGTTTCGACCCCGGCGTGGTCAACGCCTACTGCGCCCTGGCGGCGAAGCACTTCTTCGATACCATCGACACCATCGACATCCTCGACGTCAATGCCGGCAGCCACGGCAAGTACTTCGCCACCAACTTCGACCCCGAGATCAACTTCCGCGAGTTCATC
>JAAYZO010000780.1 GCA_012514865.1 Lentisphaerota bacterium
GGGCGGAGGGCGGAGGTCGGAGGGCGGAGGGCGGAGGGCGGAGGTCGGAGGGCGGAGGGCGGAGGGCGGAGGTCTGTGGTCCCGGCGTTGGGCGTTGAACGTTGAGCGTTGAGCGATGGACGTTTGCTTTCCTGCGGGTCGAGGGCCGCAGGCCGGAAGTGTGCCAGGCAGACGAGGTCTTGGTCGAGAGCAATCGTAAGGTCCACTCTGTCCACAGTTCACCGCACCCCCGGGCGCGCCGCGGCCGGGGGTGGTCCGCGGCAGGAGGAACGACGATGAATCATACCGCCTGGTGTACCCTCATGGCCCTCGGCGTCGCCGCCGGCTCCGCCATGGCCAAGACCGGCCGGACCTACTACACCGACGCGCGCATCGCCACCGGCCGCGCCAATGTCGAGCGCTACGAGTGGGCCCAGGCCGTCCGCAATCGCATCCTCGAGACCGGCGACGCGATACGCTACTACATCGGCCCGGAGTACACCGCCGCCAACCGCATGGCGGCCCTCAGCGACGAGGCCATCTGGCGGCTCATGCCCACCACGCGCCTGCCGCGCGTCTACCCGCATGAGCGCCGCGCCATCTGCCCGGTCCATGGCACCGAGGTCCGCAAGAAGAACGTCTGGTGCCCCTGGAACATCGACCCGATCGACCACCCCTACCAGATCCAGTGCATGCTCGGCGGCGAGTGGTACCCGTCCAACCGCTACGACGAGGGCGACCTCACCTCGGGCGACTTCCCCGATGACGGCACCGGCTTCGCCGGCAAGGACGGGCGCTACTACTTCCTTTCCGAGTACATCAACATGGTCTACGGTTCGGTGGTGGTACCCACCCTGCGATCGCTCTCGCAGGCCTACCTGCTCACCGACGACATGACCTACGCCCGCAAGGGCTGCATCCTCCTGGCACGCCTCGCCTCGGAGTACCCGAACTACGGCTGGGACGACCCGGCCCTCGAGAACCGCTTCGACCGCACCTACCTCGGGCCCTTCAACAACCAGCACCCGCACTACTCCTGGAAGAAGGGCGGCATGGTCACCGACCTGATCTGGGAGACCTTCTGCCTGGAGGCCACCGCCTACGCCTACGACGCCCTCTACGAGGCCCTGGCCGACCCGGCCGTCCTCGCCTTCGCCCGCGCCAAGGGCCTCCCGGCCAACAGCGCCGACGACCTGCGGCACTATATCGAGACCTATATCCTGCGCGCCGGCATGCGCGGCCTGGAGGCCGGCTGGATCCACGGCAACCAGGGCTTCCACCAGGCCGCGGCCCTGGCCGTGGCCCTCGTCCTCGACGACTACTCCGAACAGCGCCCCAACAGCCGCGACATGGTCGACTACGCCTACCACGGCATCGGCCAGTCGGCCTTCCTCATCGTCAACAGCACCCACCGCGACGGCGGCGGCCACGAGAGCGCCGGCTACAACACCATCAAGCTGGACTTCATCCGCGTCGACCGCCTGATGGCACAGATCCGCGCCCGACAGCCGGAGATCTTCCCCTCGGACCGCTACCCGGCGCTCTTCGACAACCCGAAGGCGCGGGCACTCTTCGACCACCATATCGATATGTTGATCGACGACCGCCATATCATCTGCGTCGGCGACGCCGGTAACCTCAACCCGCCCACACGGAACACCAAGCCGCGCGCCTCCTTCCTCGCTCACGAGAACCTCTATGCCGTGCAGCAGTACGAAGACCCGCGACACGCCCGCGCCTGCGTCGCCGAGGATGGCTCGCTGCGCGTCGGCGAACTCTGGGAGCCCTACCCTGAAGACCTCGTCCGACGCCTGCTCGACGACCCGTCCAGCACCATCCAGCGGCCCTCGCGACTCCTCGATGGCTACGGCCTCGGCATCCTCGAGTCCGGGCCGCCCGAGCACCGCCGCGCCCTCGGCCTGAGCTACGCCTGCCTGCGCGGCCATACCCAGCAGGACGAACTCTTCCTCAGCTTCTTTGCCCGCGGCATCGACCTCCTCGACGATCTCGGCTACCCGCGCACCTGGGACCACCGCTGGCAATTCGACGCCAACAGCCTGGTGCATAACACCGTCACCGTCGACGAGACCCAGTCCGGCAACCGCAAGTTCGGCGGCATGGGCCGGCTCTTCGGCGCCCACCAGGGCGTTCATGTGGTCACCGCCAGCCACCAGCCGTACCACGAGACGCCCCTGCCCAGCGGCGGCACCGTCGACCTCTACGAACGCACCGTCATCCTCGTCGATATCGACGACGAGCGCTTCTTCGCGGTGGACCTCTTCGCGGTCGGCGGCGGCGAACAGCACGACCAGAGCTGGCACGCCCTGACGACACGGGTGGAGGCGCCCGCCCTGCCCTGGGTTGCCCAGGAGACCGGCACCCTCGCCGGACCCGCCGTCGAGCAGTTCGGCACCTGGACCGACCGCTGGGGCCGCGAACGCGGCGACGCACCCGCCTATCTCACCGGCATCCGCCGCGCCAGCCTCGACGCACCCGCCGCCTGGACCTGGCCCAGCGGCCTGCCCGAGGGCGACGCGGTGCGCCTCACTCTCGTGCCCCTCGGCGGACCGGCGGAAGTGGCCATGGGACGGGGCTGGACACCCGTCGCCCTTGAGCCGAAACTCGACGTGGTCATGGTCCGCCGGACCGTCCCGGCCGGCACGCCGTCGCGCTTCCTGACCCTCCTGGAGGCCTACCAGAAGACGCCGGTGATCGAGGGCGTACGCGTCGTCTCCGAGTCGCCGTTGGTCCTCGAGGTCCGCGTCGCGGGCGGCATTGAGGAGGTCACCGTGGTCGTCCCGCCGGGGCCGAGCCGGCCGACGGCGCACCGCCCCCTGGGCGTACGCGTGCGCTCGCGCCGTGGCGACGACTGGGTCCGCGATGTCCGCCTGGGCGCCGTCGACGAGGAACCCGGCTACGCTCAGACCCGCATCGCGGCGGTCGACTACCCGTCGCAGTCGCTGGCGGTGCCGGCGACGCCCGAGAACCAGGCCGCCTTCGTCCCGGGGCGCACCCTGCGCGTCTATAACGACGGCCGCTCCGGGCTCTACCGCATCACCGCCAGCCGCCGCGACGGCGAGCGCCTCTGGCTCACCCTCGACCACTCGGCACTCCTCGCCCGCGAACGCGTCACCGGCCTCGCCGCCGACCGCGTCGTCCTCGGCGCCCTGGCGCCGGTCTCGCCGGCCACGGCCGGCCGCGACCGCGCCAACTGGGCCGCCGAACTCACGGTGCTGACCTTCGCAGGCGGCGCCCTCGACAAGGAGGGCCGCTTCACCGGCAACTGCCTCTTCAACGGCGCCTGGCTCGGCGAGGGCACCGCGGCAAGGCCCCTGCGCGGCGCCACCCCCGGCGGCACCCTGGTGCTCCGCCAGCCCGACGACGTCGAGGCCCTCAAACGCGACTTCGAGGGCCGCGTGGTCTCGGTCTGGGAATACGGCCCCGGCGACGCCATCGAGATTCCCCTCTGGCGGCCGTGAGGCTCTGGCACCCCTCCAGGGTGCATGGGATCTGTATCCGTGATTCCGGGGGTCGGACTGCGCCCGACCCCCGGCTACGTTCTGTCATCCCTTCAGGATGGCCCGCCCCGGCACCCTGGAAGGGGTGCCAGACCGTAGCCGGGGGTTGACCGGCGCCAACGACGCCAGGGATACCCCCGGGATCCCGTGCCCCGGCCCCGGCACCCTGGAAGGGGTGCCAGACCGTAGCCGGGGGTTGACCGGCGCCAACGACGCCAGGGATACCCCCGGGATCCCGTGCCCCGGCCCCGGCACCCTGGAAGGGGTGCCAGA
>JAAYZO010000009.1 GCA_012514865.1 Lentisphaerota bacterium
GATGACGGTGCAGGCGACGGTGCCATCGGCCTCGGCCTGCACGCTCAGGGTCACCGGCGCCGCGGCGTTCAGCGCCGTCAGGGCGGCGCGGTGGGCCCGGGCCTGCTCGGCCGTGAAGATCTCCGGGTAGCGCGCCTCCCACTGGCGGAGGTACGCCGCTGCCTCGGGGCCGGTCAGCCCCGTGTCGATTGCCGCCAGATCTGCCGCCGTGAAGGCCATGACCGGACACCCCGCCGACGGCCGCACGCGCCGTGCGCCGCCCGCGCTCCACACTATAGCGCCGTCGCGGCGCCGCCGGCCGCCTCAGCGCCCGCCGAGGGCCGGCAGGATCTCCTCGGCCTCGCGGCGGTTCAGCTCGAAGAGCACGAAGCCGCCCGTGCCGGCGGCGCGCGTGGCCGCGATCTGGCGGGTCACGCCGAGGGCATCCAGGCGTGCCGTCGAGACGCCGATGCCGGGGTACAGCCCGGCCCGGCTCCCCCGCAGCCATGCCGCCTGACGGGCGATGTCGCTGCGCTGGGCCTCGGCGTCGGCGTGGTAGTTCATCGGACAGACGAAGTCGACATAGCCGCGCTTGGCCCAGAGGACCCAGTCCTGCGCCACCGTCTCGCGTGCCGACGACCAGTTGCTGAACACCGCCGCCGAGACGCCGGCGCCGGGGCGGACCTGTCGGACGGCCTCGGCGACCTGCCGGACGGTCTCGGTGACGACGAGGCGACGGTAGTCGGCCCAGGGCTGCGCCAGGGCCGGATCACGGCGCAGGACGTCCGGCCAGCCGCTGAGGCGCCGCCCGAGGGTCGCCTCGAAGCCCTTCCGGCAGGCCTCGCAGGTGCACCCGGCGCTGCTCGGGAAGCGTATGAAGTCGAGGTGCACGCCGGCGAGTCCCGGGTAGCGCGTGACCATCTCGGCGGCAGCGCGGGCCTCGAGGCGGCGGTTCTCCGGGTGTGAGGGGCAGAGCCAGTCGCGGTCGACGCCGCCGGGGCTGCGCTGCAGGCGGCCCTCGCGGCGCCAGCGCGCGAGCTGCTCGGGCACTGGCTTGTCGCCGAGGTTGAAGCAGAGCTTCCAGGCGTGCACCGCGATGCCGCGGCGCGTGCACGCCGCCAGGGCGGCCTGCAGTTGGTCGCCCTGCTGACGGTAGGTCGGGCTCGGCGCCAGGACGGCGCTCGCGTAGTCGGCCTTGCCGCCATCGGCGACATTCACGAAGAGGGTATTCAGACCCCCCACGGCCATCTGTCCGGCGGTCTGCTCCCAGCTCTGGCCGGCGATGCCGTAGCCGCGGTGGCACCAGGCGCCGCGCAGCTCGCGGCTGGGCGCCGGCTGCTGTGCCGTCAGGAGGCCGCGCGCGAGCTGGTCGCGGCAGCGGTCGAGGGCGGCGACGCACTCGGGGTAGCGTCCGGATTGGTGCATCGACTGCGCCGTGCGGTACAGGTCGCGGGCCTGCCGCAGCGCGGCCTGGCTGTCGGCCGGGCCGGCGCGGCGCGCCAGGAGTGGCTCGATGATGCTCTCGAAGGACCCCTCGGCAATCCCGGCTGTGACATTCGCCATCTGATGCGACGCGGCACGCTCCCAGACCTCGGGGAGGAAGTGCCCCGCGATGGCCAGCAGGGCCTGGCGGCCGTGGGTGCTGTCGCGGGCCAGGTAGACATGGCCGAACCAGGCGCCGCGGCTGCCGAGGACAGCGGCGGTGTGGGCCGTCCGGCGGCCGGCGCCGCTGACCCACCATCCCAGGGCCCGCATGCCATGGCCGGTCGGCACCAGATCGAGGGCATTGCCGGAGTCTTGGCGCAGGCTCGCCGGCAGGCCGCGCACCCGCCCGGCGTCGAACTGCATGCCGGCCAGGCCGCCGGGGATGTCGGCGCCGCGGATGTAGGCGCCCGTCCGCAGCCCGAGCGCCTCGCCGAGCCCCGCCGGAAGGGTGTAGAAACCGACGACACGGCCGCCGGCGGCGGCGTGCTCGACGAGCTGGCGGGTCAGGCTCGCCGAGGGATTCGGGTGGTACGGCAGCAGCACCAGGCGGTAGCCCGCGAAGCCGGTCACCGCGACGTCGCTGTCGTCGATGCAGGCGGGCAGCACCCCGGCCGAGGCCAGGGCATTCATCACATTCCTGGCATAGGACTGCGCTGCGCCGCGCTCGGCCGCGGCGACCGTGGCACTGCCGCGCAGGATTGCCACCCCGACATTCGGCCGGAGCCGGTCGAGGTCGGCGAGGTACAGCGTGGTGTCACGCGCACCGCCTCGCCAGGCGGCGATGCGGACGCGGTCGACCTGGCCCCAGCCCCGCGGGGTGCCCTCGGGAGAGGTGTCGGTCTTGAGGACCTGGACGGTCTGCCAACGCCCGGGCGTGCCCAGCGAGACCTTGGCGGCGTGCCAGACCCCGCCGGCGCGGAGGTAGACGCTGAACTGGCTCACCGTCGCGACGTCGGTGCACAGCCAGCGCAGGCTGATGCCGGGGGCGGTGCGCAGGTCCCAGGCGACGGGGAGGTCCCAGGAGCAGCGGTCGGCGCCCGAACTGGCGAAGCCGCAGGGGAGCTGGAGGGCGCGCTCGCCCCGGACCTGCACGAGCCGCGCCGGACGCGCGGCGCCGGCGGCGCTCACGGCCGCCGCACTCGGCAGGCCGGCGGCCGCCGCGGCCGCGGCACCCAGCACGAGCAACGCGGCCGCCGGCAGCCAGCGCGAGCGGCCGCCGCGGCGACGCCGCGCGGCGCCGGAGGACACTGCCGATTCCATCACACCCATGCCTGCATCCCACTAACCTGGATAATTCACGCGCGTCGTGCTTGAAGCCGTTACTTACTGCCAGAAAACCTTGCAAAGCAACGGCTTGTACATTGAAAAGG
The DNA here is from genome assembly GCA_012514865.1 of Lentisphaerota bacterium. Taxonomy (GTDB): domain Bacteria; phylum Verrucomicrobiota; class Lentisphaeria; order Oligosphaerales; family JAFGRS01; genus JAGVUW01. The sequence goes on from JAAYZO010000009.1 coordinate 2,835, forward strand.
GACGTCTGAACGGTATGTTGGGTGTTAGCCGACAACCA
>JAAYZO010000781.1 GCA_012514865.1 Lentisphaerota bacterium
CACGACGGCGGTTCTCAACGTGCTCGACGACGGCGGCGAGAGCCTGCAGTACCGCAAGGAGGTCGCGCTGCATGAGGACGGCCGTCTGGAGCTGACCGTGCGGATGCGTCTGCTGCCCTACCGTCAGCGCGAGGAGGATCCGAGCATCGGTTATTCCTTCCGGGTGCCGCTGAGTCGCCTGGCGGGGGCCCGTTTCACGGCGCGGACCGGCCGGGCCTCGAGCGCGGCGCCGGCCACGGGGACGCTCACCGCGGCCACGCCGGACGGCAGTCTGACGGCGGGCAAGTGCCGCTTCATTGCCTTCGAGCGCGACGGCCTGCGTATCGTCTTTGACGCCAATCCCCACGGCGTCCTGACGAAGCAGGACTACTCGATGTACGGCGAGCCGGTCGGTTCCTGGAATGTCGAGAAGCAGGGCGAGTGGGTGGTCTTCTCGTTTGGCGCCACGGCGCGGTCCTACGGCGGCATTTTCACCTCGAAGGTGATTCTGTATGAAGGCGCCGACGACTACGACGCCAAGCACCCGTACGACCAGTGGAACTACCACGGCCCGACGCCGGCGGCGGCGCAGTTCACCTTTGGCACGGCGGCCGAGATCGAGGGCTTCGAGCGTGCCGACGACCGCGTCTACAGCGCGGCGCAGGGCTGGGGCTGGCGTCGTGCCGACGGCCTGGAGGTGTTCCGGGTATCGTCGCCGGGCATTCTGGACAACGCCGTGGGGGGCCAGCCCGGCAGCGGCGGCGAGTTCCTCGTCGATGTCCATCCGGGTGTCTGGCTGCTGACCCTGCGGCTGGGTCATCCGAGTCAGGCGGTGGGGCCCTTTGCGGTGAGCCTGAACGGCACCCCAGTCCTGCCGGCGGTGAGTCTCTCGGCGGGCGAGACCCGCGAGGTGTCCTTGAGCCACTACGTGCGCGCGCCCGAGCGGCAGCTCGTCGTCGGGCTGTCGGGTCCGGGGTCCTGGGGTGTCCACAGCCTGATCGTGCATCCGGTCATCTATGACAACCAGGACTTCGCGCTGGACCGCGGCCTGTGGGTAGCGCCGGGTCTGTTCGATCCGGAGGTGCCGCTGGACTGGTGTGGCGCGCCGGCCCCGGTGCCGCCGTCGGCGCTGGCGTGGCCGCTGGCGGTGACGGCCGGGACCTGGTCGCGGCGGCCGGCCGGGGCGGAGGTGCGGTCCGCGGTGCGTTCGCAGCCCGAGGTGATGCTGCCGGCCGACAGCGAGGCGCTGGCCTGGCGTTACGACGCCCGCATGGGCGACCTGACCGGCGGCTGCGGCTGTCTGCTCTACGAGCTGTACAGCCCCGAGCTGATCGGGCGTCGTCTGGACGAGCTGGTGGCCGGCGGCATGAATACGGTCCTGGTCAGCGGGCTGCACATGCACCACTGCTTCCTCGATCGCTGGCCGCGCATCGTGGCCTACATCCGCGCCGTCACCGAGCTGGCGCACGCGCGCGGTCTGAAGGTGATCTACCATCACGACGTCCCGGTGGTGCTGTACAACGGCACCGGCCTGCAGCACCTCCTGACGCACACCGACTGGCTGGCCCGTGACGTGCGTTTCGGCCGGCCGACGCTGCGGTCCTACTGCATCATGAATCCGGGTTTCCGTGCCGAGTACATGGCGCGCATCGTAGGCCTGGCCCGCGACACCGGCATCGACGGCGGTATGCTCGACGAGGGCAACGTCGCCGGCGACGACTTTTGCGGCTGTGAGCACTGCCGTGCGGCCTTCACCGGCGACACGGGCCTGGTCCTGCCGCGCGACCACACCGCCACGGCCTTCGGCGACACCGACGACCCGCTCTGGATCGCCTGGATCAACTGGCGTCGCCGTGCCGTCGGCGACTTCTGGGTCGCGCTGCGCCGGGAGCTGAACGCGGTGAACCCTGAGTTCTGTCAGATGAAGTACACCACCCACACCGGCTTCAGCACCAACTGGGCGATTCGGGCCTTTGGAGCCGACCTTATCGACTGTGCGCGCGGCTGCGACTTCCTGGGCACCGAGATCATGTCGCGGAACGTCTACGACTCGGCGCGGGCGGTGTTTGCCTTCCGCAAGCTCAAGTCGGCGCTGGGCGACCACTACGGCCTGCCGATATGGGGTCTGGTCTACCACGTCGGCGACCCGGTGTTCGCGTATGTCGGCTGGGCGATGAACCAGATGAACCGCCAGACGACGTGGATGAGCACGATCGACGGGGAGGACATGACGCGCTATCTGGACTGGCCGGGGCGGGTCGACTGCCGGCGGGCACGCTCGGTGGCGGATATTGCGGTGCTGTTCTCGGCGCAGTCGCGCGACTGGGCGAAGATGTTCGGACACGCGGCGGATGTGCTCGGGGTCTCGCAGGTCCTGACCGAGGCGCATGTCCTGCATGACGTGATCCTTGATCAGGACCTCGTGGACAAGGGCCTCCTGAACCGCTACAAGCTGCTGATTCTGGCCTCGGCGAGCTGCCTGGGCGCGCGTCAGGTCGAGGCCGTGCGCGGCTATGTCGCCGAGGGCGGCGCGGTGCTGGCGACCGCCAACGCCGGGCTGCTCAACGAGGTCGGCCTGCCGCAGGAGACCTTCCAGCTTGCCGATGTCTTCGGCGTCGACGTGCTCCCGGCCGGGACGGCCCGCGGGCCGGTGACCTGCCGGGACCGCGAGGGCGAGGGCAGCTTCGTTCACCCGGCCGGGGTGCTGCGGGTCAAGGCTCGTGAGGGCGCGACGGTCCGGTCCGACGTCCTCGATGCCAAGGGCAACCCGGCCTGGCCGGCGGTGGTATCCAACGCCGTTGGCCGTGGCCGGAGTCTCTACG
>JAAYZO010000782.1 GCA_012514865.1 Lentisphaerota bacterium
CCTGCTGGACCCCCGGGTGGCAAAGGTGGTGCTGAAGAACGGGCCGGCCTCGTTCCAGGAGTGGGCCACGGTGCCCATCGTCCAGTGGCCGGCGACCAACGTGGTGCCCGGCGTCCTGAAGCACCTGGACGTGGCGGATTGCCTGCGCGTGCTGGGGGAGCGAGCCCAGGTGGTCGACCCGTGGGGGCCGGACATGGCAGCCCGTGCGACGGGGGCCGCGTAGCCCGGGCCGGCGCGTGCGGCGGGCGTCGTATGGTCGTATCGGCAGGGGGTGTACGGCGCGGAAAGGAGGCTCCGGCGGCATAGTTCCGTGTGATCCTGAGTCGTGTGTTGAGCGCCTGAAATGGCGGCTCGCGGCCAAGCATGCTGTGGGTGGCGCGAGCGCGCGAACGTGCATGCTCTGCACGGGAGGGGTCTACCATGGAAACGTTGACGAGAAGGCAGTTTCTGCGTGTGTCTGCTGTGACGGCTGCGGCGACGCTGGCTGCCGCCTGCGCGCAGCCGACGCCGGCGCCGGCGCCGACGGCGCCGCCGGCCACGGCGGCCCCCGCCGCGCCGGCCACTGCCGCCCCTGCCGCGCCGGCCACAGCGGCCCCGGCCACAGCGGCCCCGGCCACTGCGGCCCCTGCCGCTGCGGCGCTGGAAGCCCCCGCGCTGGCCGAGCAAGTGGCGGCCGGAACGTTGCCCCCGCTCCAGGAGCGGCTCCCCCTCGAGCCCCTGGTGCTGGAACCGTTCCATGAAGTGGGCACGTACGGGGGTGATGTCAACACCCTGATGACGGGCACGGACTTTTCTTTCTGGGACCAAACCTACACCCAGGAAAAGCCCCTGCGCTGGAAGGCCGATGGCAGCACCGCTGTGTACAACACGGCCATCAGCAGCAAGTACAGCGAAGACGGCACCAGCATGGTGCTCACCCTCCGCAAGGGGATGCGCTGGTCAGACGGGGAGCCGTTTACGACGGAGGCCATCCGCTTCTACTACGAGGACCTGGTCCTGAACAAGGACTCTGGGTTCCCGATCGAATCCTGGATGCGGTCCGAGGGAGAGCCCTTTACCATCAGCGTCATTGACGACTATAACATCGACTTTGGCTTTGCCAAGCCCTACCCCCTCTTTCACATGCAGCTCACTGCCTCGCCGATCTGGAAGCGTTTCTTTGCGCCGGCGCACTACCTCAAGCAGTATCACCCCAAGTACAACACCGCAGTGACCGACTTTACCAAGCTGACGGCGGTCTTTCCTCCCACGGGGCACGTGTTCGTGAACCCGGACCTGCCGACGATCCAGGCCTGGAAAGCGGTCGAGTACGTGCCGGGGCAAAAGCTGGTCTGCGAGCGCAACCCCTACTACTGGAAGACCGACCCCGACGGCAAGCAGCTCCCCTACACGGATCGCTGGGTGATCACCAGCGTACAGGATGCCCAGACGATCTCGCTAAAGATCATCGGCGGTGAGGTGGACTTTTTGCCGCGCTTCATCGGTTTTGACGAGGTCACGACGCTGAAAAAGTCAGAGGAGGCGGGCAACTACAAGGTCATCCTCTGGCAGACGGGCGCCGGCGGCAACCCGATGGTCCTCCTGAACTGGGATACCCTGGACATGGGGATGCGCGAGCTGATCCGCAACCGCGACTATCGGCTGGGCCTGTCATACGCCATCGACCGCAAGACGATCAACGACGTGGTCTACTTTGGCCTGGCCCAGGTCAGCCAGGGTGTGACGAGCACCTACTCGCCGTGGTCCCTGACGACCGAGGAGGGCAAGGAGCTCTACAAGCAGTGGTCGAACCTCGCCGTCGAGTACGACGTTGACAAGGCGAACGACCTTCTCGACTCGGCCGGCCTCACGCAGCGGGGCGCCGATGGGTACCGGCTGCGGCCGGACGGGCAGCCGCTGAAGGTGGTGATCATCAACCGGGCGGGTGAAAGCCGCGATACCGACGTGCTCGAGTTCATCATGGAGCATTGGAAGGCCGTGGGCCTCGACACGATGCTCAACAACATGGAGACCGCCGCCTACTCGGAAAAGTTCACCAACGGCGGGTACGACTATGCCGGCTGGGCCAACTACACCGGCGGATTCGTGCCCACCAACCCGGGCACCCTGTTCCCGGTTGGGCAGGCCTACTGGGGCCAGCCGCTGATCTGCAAGTGGTTCAACAGCGGTGGGACCGACCCGGCGGGCGAGGCTCCGCAGCCCGGCGACGTCATGGATCGGCTGATCAAGCTGTATGAGGAGATGATCCAGCAAAAGACGGTCGACGAGATGCTGGCCAAGGTGCGAGCGGCCGTCAAGATCCATGTGGAAGAGGGCCCCTTTATGCTGGCCGCGGTGAACGGGCTGCCGAGCCTGGTGGTGGCGCGCCCGAACATGC
>JAAYZO010000783.1 GCA_012514865.1 Lentisphaerota bacterium
CCTGATCAATGGAGCGAAGGAGGCCGTCAGGCCCCTTCGTGAATTGATCAGGTTAGTGCCGCCAGTACCGCCACCACCGGCAGGCTGACGCGGGCGACCCCGGCGGCCCTGAGGTCGGCAAGCGGCAGGCTCCGCAGGTTGTATGGCATGCCCGCCGCGATGGAGAGCGGCCCCTTCAGTTCCTGCAGGAGGTACCTGACCTCCTCCATGCTCGTCACCCCGACGACGAAGGCCAGGTCGGCGCCCGCTGCCAGGTAGGCGTTGGCGCGCGCCGCCGCCTCGCGCAGCCCCGCCTGGCGGTCCGTGCCCATAGTCAGGGCGTCGGTGCGGCCGTTGATGACCAGATCGGCATTGCCGGCGTTACGGGCCGCGGCCCGCGCGGCCTTGAGTTTAGCGACCATCTCTTCGCATGGCACGACCCGCTTCGGCCCTGGCTGGGCAAGTACCTGATCCTCCAGGTTCACCCCGGCCGCGCCTGCGGCGACATAGGCGCGAACCGTGGCAGGCACCCCGGCAGCGTCCCCGAACCCGTCCTCCCCGTCCGCCATTACCGGGACCTGCACGGCGGCGGCGATGGCATGCGTCAGAGCGACGTTGGCCTCCAGCCCGAGGTCGGCCTCCGTAGGCCGCATAGCGGCAAGGGCCATACTGAACCCGGAACACTGGACCGCGGGGAACCCGAGTCGCTCGATGACCCTGGCGCTCAGCGGGTCGAAGGCGTCAGGCATGATCAGCGTCTCGGGAGCAAGGATCAGTTCGCGCAGGCGGCGGCTCTTCACTGATGTGTCCATCGTGGCACTCCTGATCATCGGGGGACCAGCGTCACGCGCGACCCGTTCTCTCAACCATGCCGCGCGCATGGCCGGCGCGGGCTCAGAAGGACGCAAGGAGGCAGATGCCGGCGGCAACCAGCACTCCGCCCGCGACGGAGCGGATGAAGCGCTCCGCCTTCCCCGCCCTGACGGACGCCTTCCCGAGCGACACGCCGAAGAGGATGGCTGCCAGGGGTAGACTGAAGCCCACCGCGAAGGCCCCCATCAGCACCATGCCCCAGAACGTCCGGCCCTGCAGCACTGCGGCGCCGAGCACGATGAAGATGCCCGGGTTGCAGGGCAGCGAGCAGGCCGCCACTCCGCCCCCGAGGAAAAGTCCCCCGAGGGCGGCACTGACGCTGCCCCGCGGCCCCGGAACTTGCCCTGCTGCGGGTTTACTGGCGAGCGCCGGCAGTGGCACGAGTTTCAGCGCGGCCAGCCCCACGAGGACTGCCACGATCCCGGCGAACAGCTTCCAGTACCGTCCGAGGTATGCCTGTGCCGCCTGCCCCACCAGTCCGGCGACGAATCCCAGGGTGACCAGGGCCAGCGTGGTGCCCAGCAGGAACCACAGTGCCGCGGCGAATGTGGAGCGCCGGTCCGTGGTAGCCCGGGTCCCCGAGTAGGCGACCAGCATGCCCATCGCCGGCAGCGTGCAACAGGCGCTGGCGATGGCGGTGACCAGGCCCAGCGCGAAGGCCAGCGCAGGAGCGATGGCGCTGGAACTCCCGTCCTGCAGCGCCTGTGTGATCGTTTGGAGCATATCGGCGATTACTTCACTTGCAGCCCGAGGGTCCGCACCCACCGCTGGCCGGCCCGCACCCACCCCCGGCGCTGGAAGCAGCGACGAAGGCCTGGACCAGCTTAGTCTCAGTGATCTCCCCGGAGACTGCCTTCATGCCGCCGCCCTTGGCCAGCGCCAGGACACCCGGGGCGACGACCTGCATCGCGATCTGTTCGTAGTCGGAGGTGCCCACCTTCAGGGTGAAAAGGCCGATCTTGTTGCCCTGCGCCGAGATGGTGCGCGCGGCGGCCTCCATCGGGGCCTTGGGCGGCGGAGCGGCGTCTGCTTTGCGCGAGGGCACGAACACGAAAACGCCCGTCTGGTCAGCCGCCAGGCGGTTCAGATCGGAGATGGCTCCGATCTCCGTACCGACGGACGTCTCCGCCGCGGCCTGGGCGGCGGGTGCGGCGGCAGTCGCCGCCGCAGGGGCCGCTGATGCCGTCGATACAGGCGCGGCGCTCGCCGAGACCGCTGTGGTTCCGAGTACCGGTGCGGCCGGCTCGTTCGCGGTCACGTTCACGGCCGGCTCGGGCGGCTGGGTGACAGCCGACTCTGCCGCGACGGCTGCCCCCGCGACCGGCGGCGGACCGAAGGCCGTCGCAGCGGCGGCCGACTGGCCGCTCGCCGTCGTGGTGTTGCTCTTCATGACAGCCCGCGCTGCCAGCACTGCGGCAACGATCAGAATGGCGGCGCCCAACAGCCACCGCGCTCGTCCAGGCGTCCCGCCGGCGTGGCAGGAGCATTCCGGACTGCAGGCGGCCTCGTCTCGCGGGGTCTCCGTGTGCGTCTGCGACCCGGTCTGCTCATTCTTCTGGCTCATCGTTCAGACCTCCATCCTCAGGAACAGCACTTCCTTCCGCCCGGCGACGCCGTGCCGCCGCAGCAGGCCGACGCGTTTGGCGTCGGTCCATCGACAACGCTCTCCGCAAACCGCCGCATGGCGGCCAGGGAGCCCTTCTCGACGCGCTGCCCGATCTCCATGGCCGCGCGGATATCGGCCTCGTCAACGCTCTGGCTCCGGGCACTGGCGACGTGGTACGTCAGGCAGGGCTGGCAGTGCGCCGTGATCGAGGCTCCAATCGCGATCAGCTCCTGTGTCCGGGCGTCGAGTTCACCCGATCCCACGGCCGTCGCCGATGGCGAACAGCAAGGGGCCGATGGACTCCGGCGGGCCTCGATATCTGCGGACCGGACGTACCTCTCCACGCCGCTGCCGGGGAACCACGACTTGATGAACTCCCGGCTCTCCTCTTTGACCCGCACCTGCACGTCGGCGAAACCGATGTCCGCCAGCATCTCCTCCAGGTCGCTGACCAAGGCGGCGCCGGCAATGCAGCCGCAGTGGGCGTCGAGGCTTGACTTTACCTTCGCCGGCAGCGGCTTGACGGCCACCACGTCCGAGATGGCCAGGCGTCCGCCCGGGCGGAGGACGCGGAAGGCCTCGCGGTAAACCTGGGGCTTGTCGGGGGAGAGGTTGATGACGCAGTTCGACATGATCACGTCCACCGATCTGTCGGCGACCGGCAGGTACTCAATCTCGCCGAGCCGGAACTCGACGTTCCCGTAGTCACCCTTCGCGGCGTTCTCTCTGGCCTTGCTGACCATCTCCGGCGTCATGTCCACGCCGATGACCCGGCCCGCGTCACCGACCTGCCGGGCCGCCAGGAAGCAGTCGAACCCGCCGCCACTGCCTAGGTCCAGCACCACCTCGCCGGGCTTGAGCGCCGCGATGGCCTGAGGGTTGCCGCACCC
>JAAYZO010000784.1 GCA_012514865.1 Lentisphaerota bacterium
CTCAGCGGCGACATCCGCGCCATGCTCGACCACATCGACGACCTGGTCCGGCGCGTCGGCGTCGACCACGTCGCCATCGGCACCGACTCGGGCTACTCATCCACCCGCAGCGGCGCCGAGAATGCGAAGGTCCCGCCGCGGCCGCGCGGGCGCCAGAACTGGGCCAACTTCTGGGGCGACGGCGACCCGCTCTTCGACCCGCAGTGGCGCCAGCCCCACATGACCCAGAGCCTGGCCTGGACCAACTGGCCGATGTTCACCCTCGGCCTGGTGCAGCGGGGCTACTCCGACGACGACGTCCGCAAACTCGTCGGCGGGAATATCCTGCGGGTCTTCCGCACGGTCTTCGACCAGCGGAAGCCCTGAAGGTCCTCAGGGCTGGCGCGGCAGGAGGGTACTGCCCGGCTGCAGGAGTTCCATCAGGGCGATGGCGCTGTGCGTCAGGCAGCGGTACCCGCCGGCCGAGGGGCCGTAGACGCTGGTCGGGAAGCGCTCCGCCAGGCCGTCGAGCGAGAGTGCGGTCGACGCCGAGGCCATGGTCCAGGCGATCTGGGCCAGGCCGGCACGGGCGGCGGGGCTGTCGCCGATCAGAGTCCGGGCGGTGGCGAGGTTGAGCCAGTGCAGGGCGCCGCGGCCCTGGAGGTAGGTCAGGCCGGCGGTCTCGCCGCGGGCGTAGCGGTCCGCGGAATGGATGCGCTCCCGCAGGGCCGCCCGCGTCGGCTCGTCGGCGACCGCCTCCAGGAGCCAGAGCAGGCCCTCGACGTGGAAGTAGCTGGCGCGGCTGAGCGGGTAGCAGTCCTTGCCGAGGTACTCGGCGGCGTCACGGCGGATGACCTCGGCGCAGGTCTCCTGGGCCGGGTCGAGGCGGTGCAGCGCACAGATTGCCCCGACTGATATCGGCATGACCCAGTACAGGCCGCGTTCCTCGAGGCGCGGCTCGGGCCAGCGCCCGGTCTTGGTGACCAGATCGGCGTTGATCAGCCCGAGGCCATAGAAGCCCGCCTGAGTCCCGGGGCTGCCGGGGCCGAACTGCGCCTGGAGCCGCGCCGAGGTCTCCGGGGTGATGAAGAGCGCCTCGCGGAAGGCGGCGTAACGCCGCCCGGCCTCGAGGTAGCGCGCCCGGCGCAACGGGTCGGCGCCCGGCCCGGCGATCTGCAGGAAGCCCAGGGCGATCGAGCCGCCGTCGGCGGTGTAGCGCAGGTCGTCGCGGTCGGCATAGCCGATAGGCAGGCCGCCGGAGGCGTCCTGGCGGTCGATGACCAGGTCGCAGAAGCGGTACGCCGAGGCGCGCAAGGCCTCCGGAGTGACCTCGCCCAGACGCCGATCGAGCCGCTCGCGGACCCCCGGTGCCTCGAGATGCCCCGCCAGGGCATGGAGGAAGCGCGCCGCGTAGGCGTCGGTGAAGAAGTACAGGCTGTAACGGCCGTCGGGATGCGTCTCCTGCAGGCGGAGGAGGTACCGGGCGGCGTCGACCAGGGCGCCCTCGACGTCGGCGGTGCCCTCGAGGCAGTCCGCACGGCCGGACGCCTCCAGGCAGACCCGCCAGCCGAAGCGCGCCAGGGGGAACGCCGCCGGGACCTCGCCGATCCAGAGAACCGTCTCGGTCTGGCCGCGGGGAGCGAGGTCGACCGTCCCGGTGGCCTGCAGGAGGCCGTCGGCCAGACTGACGGTCAGGGTCGCCGGCACGGCCGCGTCGAGGGGATTGCGGAGGCTCACGCGGCAGCCCAGGCGGACCGTCGTCTCGCCGTCGGACGTCGTGATCGGCTGGACCGCCACCAGGCGCGGCGCCCGCACCACGCGGGCGGTGGCCGCCACCAAGGCCTGCCCCAGCGTCGAGCCGGGGCCAAGGTCGGCCTCGGGCAGCCCCCCGAGAATCAGCGTCCCCGGGGCCTGCGGGCCGCCGAGAAGCGTGCGGACCTCGCCGACGACGGCCGCCGCGCCTGCGGGCGCGGCGACAGCGCGACACCAGGGCTGGCGCAGCCTCGCCGAGAGGGCCAGCGCGTCGCGAAGCTCGAGGTCCTCGGTGCCGCGGAAGGGCACCGGCGGCGGCACGGCCCAGGCCGACGGCACCACCGCGGCGCTCGGGCCGAAGCCGCCGCTGCCAGCGCCGTCGACCGCGACCTCGAGGGGCCCCGCGAGGGGCCGCGTCCCGAGGAAGGGATCGAAGATCCACGCCGGGAAGGCCGCGCCACTGCGCTCGTAGCGGTTCCGCCAGCGCGCCACCGCGGCGCTGGGCACGCCGTCGAAACGCGAGGCCCTCGCCAGGGCGACGCGGCCCACCGCGAAGCCGCCGCGGGCCTCTTTCCAGACCACCTTGTAGCTCAGCTCGAAGGACAGCGTCTGCACCGCGCCGGGATCGACGGGAGCCGCCTCGGCCGCCGCACCGACGCGGATGAAGTCCGCCATGGGAACCGCGTACGACTGCCAGGACGGGGTCAGCTCCACGAAGGCGATGTAACGCGCGCCGCGGTCGTCACGCAGGGCCACCCGCAGGGCGTCGACCTCGACCGCGCCGCGGGCCTCGAAGCAGACCATGGTACGCTCGGGGTGACGGCTGGACGCCAGAGGCAGCCGGAGGGCGATCTCCTCCATGCCGACGAACGGCGCCTCGACCGCCAGACCCGCGGTCAGGCCGTCGGCAAGGACCACCGGCGATGCCGTGACGCCCGCGGGGAGGACCCGCTCGACGCCGTCGGGGCGGTCCAGGCCGGGCACCGGCACCGGCTCGAGCGGCTCGCGGTCGTAGGCGAGGCCGTCCGGCGAGAGGTCGACCAGGCAGCCGCCCGAGGCCAGGTAGCGGCTCAGGGCCTGCCGCGCCGACGGCGGAAAGACCGTCCGCGGTGGCAGTACCAGCACTGGCACGGCGCCGGCGTCGAGGCCCTCCAGGCCGGCCGCCGCGACGGTCTCGACAGCATAGCCGGCCTGCTCATAGAGCGACCGCAACAGCGATGCGGATGCGCCGTCCCCAAGCAGGGCCAGGCGGGGGGACGCCGCGGCGACGCCTGCGGCCATGGTCAGAGCCAGAAGCGCGACCAGACGATGGCTGGACATGGCCTCACCGTTGGGCTGGCTTGAGGTGACGGTCGAGGAAGCCCATGACCGTCGTGCGCACCTCGGGCGGCAGCGGCTTCCGCCCCCAGGTATCGAGGTCGAAGGTGTGCCCGATGCCCTCGAGAAGGACCAGCTCGTTCTCGACCCCATGCTCGTCCAGCTTGGCCGCCAGTTCCTTGGCCTGGAGGTAGTCGACCGTGGCGTCGCTGAGGCCGTGCAGGGTCAGCGTCGGGGGCGTGCCGGCCTTGACATGCCAGACCGGCGAGGCGAGCCGCCAGAGGGCCTCGTGCTCGGCGCGCGGCCAGGCGCGCAGGAGGACGCTGCTGTTCAGCACCCCGGTGGGCTGGCCGGTCTTGTCGACCTTCTGGCGGGTCAGGAGGTTGGTGATCCCGTACAGATTGATGACACAGCTCACCCGGCTGGAGACGCCCGGGTACGGCGCCGCCGGTTCCAGGCCGTCGACGTCGGTGGTGTAGGCCACCATCAGCGCCAGATGACCGCCGGCCGAGCCGCCGGCGACGCCGATGCGCTCGGGGTCGACGCCGAGGCGGTCGGCATGGACGCGCAGCCAGCGCACCGCGTTCTTGCAGTCGTGCAGGTTCTTCGGCCAGAGATCCTCGGCCTCCATCCAGTAGTTGATGCTGATCATCACATAGCCGGCCCGCGCCAGGTGCGTCCCGTAGTTGAAGGCACGACGCTCGGCCTTGTCGCCGCCACGCCAGCCGCCGCCGTGAATGAAGACCACCGCCGGCGAGCGCGTCCCCTCCGGGCGGGCCGCGGGGAGGTAGAGGTCGAGTTTCTCGGCGCGGCCGGCGTCGAGGTAGTCGAGATTCTGCTGAATGACGACGCCCTCAGGCGCCGGCGGCAAGACCGGCGCCGCCGGCTTCGGCGCCGGCGCGGCCTCGGCGGCCCAGGCCGCAGCGCTCATCAGAGTGACCCCCAGAACCAGATTCAGACGGGCAGACCAGAACGTCATCACCATGGCCATTCCTGCAGAAGATCCTAACCCGACCTATTCGCGCGCCGCATGGCGGCTCGTGAACAGGCCGCCCTTCGGGTTTCGACGCGAGGCACGTGCGGCCTCTTGCTCAGGGTTAGCCTTGAGCAAGCGGCGCAACGCGACGCACGTCGAAACTTGCGACGCGAAGCAGCGCGGCGCAAGTGGATGGTGAGCGAAGCATCCGCGCGTCGCGAATAATCCAGGCTAACACAATTCTCATGGTATTCAGTAAGAATACAGTAGACGCCGCACTCAGGTAGTGCTATGGTCTTAAGTACTCTTTGAGTTTGATAGTATTTCCTTCTTGGTGTGCATCACCGAGATGGCGACAGCCCCGCGGGCGCTCCTCTTGGCGTCTTAGGGTCGAGAAAGTCTCTATGTTTACCCCCGCGTCCGCCCTCGCTTGTGTCGTTTCGGCAATGCGGCCATCTCGGCTGTGTCTCCCAGGGCGTTGCCGTCCCTGGCTGGCAGCGCTGGCCATGGCTGTGGTGTGGCTGCCGCGGCCGTGCGCGGGGGCGGTGCTGGACTGGGACGCCCTCGCCTGGACCGCCGGCGACAACGATGGCAGCAGCCCCTACAACGTCGGCCCCTACCAGGCCATGATTACGGTCGCCTACGTCAGCGAGCCTGGGACGGTGGACTCGTCGGACGGCTCGACGCTGTATCCGCGCCTGTCGACCTGGGCGAGTCTGGGGAACGAGAAGGCCCTCAACGTCTGGATGAATGCCACCACCGACAACGGCAGCGCCGCCTACGTCCAGATCGAGATCGCCCTGAATGCGGCGGTGTCCGGGATCACCTTCACCCTAGCCGACATCGACGCCGGCGGAGCATGGGATGGCCAACGGTACGCGAACTGGCAGGATGTCGTGGTGGTCAGCGCCTTCCAGGACGGTGTCCGGCGGCAGATCACCGGCACCGACTTCGACCCGACACCCTCCTATGGTCGCGACACGGATGGCAACGACTACTCGTCGAGTTCCCTCGACCTCAGCCTCTACGGCACGGGTTCCGCCGCGGAGAGCGACCCGAGCGGCAACATCCGCGTGCGCATCACCGACCCGGCGGACCGCGTTGTCATCCGCTACTCGCCAGGCGGGATGGACGAGCGCCGTGGCCGCCAGTGGTACCGCTATGAAGACGGCCTGCCGGGAGCCGGCCCGGCCGATCCGGACGGCCAACGCCTCGTGATCGGCGATATCCTTCTCCCGGACGGCGTCCTGGTCCCGGAGCCTTCCACGGGGGTCCTCCTGACGGCTGGCGCCCTGGCTTTCGCCACGGCACGGCGGCGGCGACGCTCCGCGGCAGCCTGACCCGCTCCGACCACGGCCAGACACGGTACCGAACCACGGCGCGACGTGCGACAGCCTGACCGCCTTGCGGCGCCGGCGCCTCAGGCCGACGCCGCCGGGCGCCGGGCACGCCCCGGCCGGCACAGCCCGAGCAGGGCCGCACCAACCAGCAGCAGCACCCCGCCGCACGGCTCGGGTACGACCACCAACTGCTCGCCGTAGGGCCGCATCAGGTCGTTGATCGCCGCAATCGATGCGGTGACCAGGCTGCCCCCGGAACCCGCCGGCTGCTTGAGCGCGTCGGTGTAGTAGAAGTAGTTGATGCCAACCAGCGAGTAGCTGTCGCCGATGCGTGCGAACTCCGGACCGCCCGAGTCACCCGAGACCAGCCGCTGCTCGTCGGGCCAGACCTCGCTGCCGACGCGGTCATAGTCGAAGACCAGCACCGGCTCGGCCACGAAACGCACGTCGGCAACACCGACCTGGTCAATCACGTTGCGCCCGATGCGCTGGCTGGTCGTACCCCCCGCGTCATCCCGACCGAACACCGCAATCTCGGTGCCGAGAAAGCCGGCGCCCAGATCGCCGCAGACCGCATAGCGCGCCAGCGACGACGGCGCCGCGCTGCTGAGATGGCCGAGCCAGAGGTCGGTGTTGCCCACGCGCCAGCCCGCGTCCACACTCAGCGTCACCGCGCCCGAGCCGGTGTTGTCGGGGTAGAAGACCATCTGGGCCCCCACGCCGGGAGCCCAGTGGTCCGCCGAGAGAATGAACGAGGACGACACCAGCGTGCCCCAGCGCCCACCCGTGCTCAGCGCCACGCCCGACCAGTCCCAGGCCTCACGCAGCGCGGGGTCGGCGCCACCACCGGCATAGAAACGGTCGTGGCGCGCCGGGTCGTAGTCCGGCATCTCCATCGCCGCCGGCAACGACAGACCAACGACGCAGAGAACGACCACACACCAGCAGCGCAACCACCGCAAGATCATGGCGACATCACCTCGTGCCCCCCCTGCGGCCGGACCCTCCGGCAACCCCGCGCCACTATACTCCCGGCCGCAGCGTGGCCGCAACTGCCCCCCGGGGCATTCGCCCGCAGGCCACGGAGGTCCGCGGCGCCGCCCGTGGACCTCCCGGGCGCCGGACTCCGGCGCCCGCATGAAGCCGAGCCGACGCTCGGCGCTCCCAGCACCGCCAGCACGCCACCCCTGTCAACCCCTGTCTACCATGTCCACCCCTGTCAACCTCTGTCCACCCCTGTCCACCCTGTCCACCCTGTCCACCCTGTCCACGCGATCCTTGACATGCGCCGGCGCGCGCTGCGGGGATACCCCGCCCTGCCCCTCAGGGTCAGACCATCGTCCCGGACGACTGGACAGCCCCGCGAGTCGCCTGTACATTATAACTGAGCATTTCCTCACATTATGAGTTTTGTACACCCCAATGGGCCTCGGACGGGGCCGCTGGGCGGCGACCGGAAGCCGCCGCGAGAGTCTGTGGTAGAGGAGGCTAGCTCCGGGCCACGCCGGCCCGCACCGGCGGCCGGCGACGGCCCGCCTGAAAGGTGAGCGTCTTCTCATTTATAGCTGCGGCAGCGGCTCTGGCGGAGCGGGCGCCGGGGCCATGCGGGTAGACGGAACGTACAGGCAGGTAGAACCAGGAGGCCGCGATGACGACCTTGGCGAAGCGTCCGGTGCTGTTGTTACCCACCTCGGAGCGGGGTAACGCGGCGGTTATGGCGTGTGGCAGCGCCTTGGCGCGGTCGCGGGGCCTGCAGACGCGTCTCTTGCGGCCGGGCACGTCCTCGGCGCTGGAGCAGGCGCTGGTATCGGGGGCGCTGGCGGCGGTGCCGTCGGGTGGTGGCGCGCCGGATCCGGGGGTCAGCCTGGTGGTCTCGGACCTGGCACCGGCCTCCCCGGCGTTTGCGGCATTGCTGCGGGCGACGCAGGAGTGGCGTGTGCCGGCGGTGTTTGTGCGTGGCGACGAGGCGGGCCTGAGCTGCCGGCGGCTGCTGGTCGCGACCGGTGGCGGTCACCACACGCTGCACCAGGTCGGCCTGGCGCGCGACCTGTCGCGGGCGCTGGGGGTACCGGCGCAGTGGTTGCGGGTCGTCCGTGACGACGGCATCGGCGCCCGGGGCGGCAACCAGGCCGCCGCGGCGGCGGCGGCAGAGCTGCAGGGCCGTATACTGGGGTTGCGGGAGCCGGTCTGTGTCACACACGGCCACGACCCGGTGGCGGGGATCCTGAGCCACGTCCGGCCGGACGACATGGTCCTGGTGGGCACCCCGAATGCCTGGCGGGCGGCCGCGCACTTCGGTGACACGGTGCCGGACGTGCTCCTGCGGCGACTGTCGAATCCCTTGGCGATGGTCTCGGCGCCGTCGCCGCAGGCGCTGACCGTCCGCGATGTGCTCTGGGAGTCGCTGGTGGTTCCCGACCTGCGAGTGCGTGACGGCCAGGCGGCGATCGCGGCGCTGATCGATACGTTGGTAAGCCAGTACCAGATTCCGCGTTCGTGGCGTGATCCGGCCCTGGAGCGGGCTCTGCGTCGCGAGGCCGTGGAGAGCACCGCCGTCGGCTGTGAGACTGCCTTCCCGCACGCCGCGATTCCGGGCTTCCGCGGCGTCCTCTGCTGCCTGGGCATCTGCCCGGATGGCGTGGCCTTCCGCGCCGGTGAATCCGAGCCGGTGCGGTTCGTGTTCCTGATGGTCACCCCGGCGGATGACTATGACGACTACCTGACGGTCCTGGGGCTGCTGGCGCGGCGGGTGGTCCTGCCGAGTGTGCGGGCGGCCCTGTCGGCCAGCCGCACGGGCCGCGAGGCCCTGGCGGTCCTGGCGCCCGCGGCCGTCGGCACGGCGGTCGCCATGTCCGCGATGCCGGAGCCGCAGGCCGTACCAGCCCAGGGAGGATATGCACGATGACCTGCCGCAATCGCC
>JAAYZO010000785.1 GCA_012514865.1 Lentisphaerota bacterium
CCGCAATCCGGCCGTCGGCCAGCGCCGCCTCGGCCTTCGCCAAGGCCTCGTCGCAGTACGGGTCGATCAGGAGGGCATGCCCGTCATCGGCGCGCAGAGCCCAGGTGGTGCCATGCAGGCGAAGCACGTTCCCCGGCAGCGGGTGGGTCTCCTGCTGGGGCAGGGTCCGGCGGTCCAGTGGTTCCTCGGCGAAGTGCTTGGGGAAGTACCAGCGCAGGGCCGAGATGCTGACGTAGTTGTGGTAGGCGGCCAGGAAGCGGCCGCGCAGCAGGGCCACCGCCTCGGCCGGCCGGTCCATCGGCAGGCCGTGCGCCGGCAGGAGCCGCGACGGCCCCGCGGCCAGAACATGCTCGAGACTGGCCAGGACTGCGTCCATGGCGCCCATGAACCCGTGATAGTCACCGAGACGGTGGCCGTTGCGGGTGACGGCCCGCTGCAGGCTGTGAAGATCGCGGACCTGGCCCGGACCCCAGACCAGGTCACCCGTCACCGCCACCGCCGGCGACTCGCCACGGCTCACCAGATACGACACGCCGCCGTCGGTATGACCCGGCGTCGACAGGACCCGGATGCGCCAGTCGTGCCAGAGAATGACGTCGCCCTCGGCGACGCCCTGCGACACCGCCAGCGGCCGGACGTGGGTGATGTGCGAGGGGACATGGCCGCACAGCAGCCGCCAGCGGCTGGACGCCGACGACCAGTAGGCCCCCGGGTCCTCGAAGAGATCGCGCTCCGACGCCGGCACCACCAGCGCCGGTGACCACTCGGAGAGGACCTCCGCAAGACCGTCGGCGAGGTCACGCCGGTGGCTGGTGAAGAGCACCCTCTCGACCCGCTCGACGCCGGCAGCGCGCAGACGCGCCGACAGGCCAGGCGCGACGGCGTTGATCAGCAGTGCCGCCGAGCCCGAGCGCAGCACCACCGTATTGCCGAAACCAACGCTGTCGATGACGAGGCCGTCGACGCCGACGGTCGCTGCAGTGTCCATAGTGTGAGCCCCTGACGGTGATCGGCACAGCCCGCCGCGCGGGTCCCGTGATCATACCATGCCACCGCCCGGCGCCTTCGCCACAGACGCGGCCTCCGGCGCCGGCACGCAGGTCCAGGGCGCCGCCGTGGGCCTGCCCTCACCCGAGAGCCTGCCGGAAAGGGACCCAAGCGACCCAAGGGACTCCAGGATGGCCCCGCCGCAGTCCCCGCGTGGCCCCGCTGGCCCATGCCAGCTTCGTTGGCGCCGCCACGGCGCCAGGAAGGGCCGCGGAGACCGCGTCCATGGGGCTCGGGACACGGACAGACACGGACCCACACGGACGGACACGGACGGGCCTCGCCGGTCACGGCGTCGGGCGTTCGGCGCCGGGCGGAGCGTTGGGCGTCCATCCCCACCGTTCCCCGCCGGCGCACCGTCTGCCGACGCGTGTGCTCCTTCCCTACCCATCCGTGTCCATCCGTGGTTCTCCCCTTCCCCGCGTCGGGCCTTCCCTTTGACAAGCATCCCTGGCCACAATACCTTCGGGGCAGTCATGGCGTGGCCGCGGCGGTCCGATCCGGGTCCGGCCACGCCGAGGAGAGATGGCATGATGACGTCCTGTGCTCTGCGTGTCGCTCTATCGAGGTATGCCGGCGTTCTGGCGCTGTCGGTGTTGGCCGCCTGTCCGAGCCGGGCGGCGGTGACGCTCCCGGCGGTGTTTGGCGACCACATGGTCCTGCAGCGCGACCGCGAGGTCCCGGTATGGGGCTCGGACGCGCCCGGCACAGCCATCACGGTGCGTCTTGGCGAGGCGTCGGTCACCGGCCAGGCCGGTGCCGATGGCGCCTGGCGTGTCGCGCTGCCGGCCCAGGCCGCCAGCGCCGAACCGCGGGCCCTGGTCGTCGAGGGCAGCAGCACGGTGACCCTCCAGGATGTCCTCGTCGGCGAGGTCTGGGTCTGCTCCGGGCAATCGAACATGGAACTCGCCGTCGTCACCAGCGACGGCGGCGCTGAGGCGGTGGCCGGGGCTACCGATGCGCAGATGCGGCTCTTCCACATCCCGAAGGTCTCCAGCGCCCTGCCCCAGCCGACCGTCGAGGCCACCTGGAAGGTCTGTTCGCCTGAGACGGTCCCGACCTTCTCCGCGGTCGGCTACTACTTCGGCCGCGAACTGCGTCGCGAGATCGGGGTGCCGGTCGGTCTGATCAACGCCAGTTGGGGCGGCACCCGCATCGAGCCCTGGACGACCCTCCAGGGCTTCGCCGGGTCGTCGCGCCTGCAGGACCTGCACACACGCGCCCTGCTGGCCCTGCCCACGAGCACGATCTACAAGGAACGCCTCCAGGCCCACCTCGACGGCCTCGCGCAGTGGCTCGAGCAGGCCCGCGCCGCCCTGCCCCGCGGCGAGGTCCTGCCGCCCCAGCCGGTGCTCCCGCGCGAGCTGCTGCCGCTGGCCGGCCGGCAGGACCCGATGGCCCTGTACCATGGCATGGTCCACGCCATCGTGCCGTATGCGATCCGCGGCGCCCTCTGGTACCAGGGCGAGTCCAACCTCATCGACGGGCCGCTCTACACGCACAAGATGGAGGCCCTCATCCGCGGCTGGCGCCAGGCCTGGGGCCAGGGCGACTTCCCGTTCTACTGGGTGCAGCTCGCGCCGTACACCTATGGCGTCAGCCCGCGCGCTCTGCCGCGGCTCTGGGAAGCCCAGGAGCGCGCTCTGGCGATCCCGAACACCGGCATGGCGGTGATCAACGACATCGGCAATCTCAAGGACATCCACCCCCGCAACAAGCTCGACGTCGGGCGCCGCCTCGGCCTGATCGCCCTGGCCAACACCTACGGCCGTGAGGGCCTGGTCTGGTCCAGCCCGCGGCTGCGCGAGCACACGGTCGTCGGCGCCGCCATGCACCTGCGCTTCGACCATGCCGGCACCGGCCTGCGCTCGCGCGATGGCCAGTCCCTGACCTGGTTCGAGCTGGTCGGCCCCGACGGCGTCACGGTGAAGGCTGACGCGCGCATCGGCGAGCCCGACGAGGTGATCCTCACCGCCGCCGGCCTGACCGAGCCGGTCGGGGTGCGCTTCGCCTGGGACCAGACGGCCGAGCCGAACCTGGCCAACAGCGCCGGCCTGCCGGTGGGGGCCTTCCGCGCCGGCACCACCAGCGCGCCGCAGCCCCTGGAAGCCCTCACGCCCCTGGCGCGGGGCTACCGGACTGTCTACCGCGTCGACATCCCCGAGGCACCGGCCTACAACGACGGCCCGGTCGACTACGCCGTCAACGAGAGCGCCGAGATCACGGGGCTCTTCGACCGCATCGCCTACTGCCTCGAGCTGCAGAAGCCCGGCGAGGCCGTGCAGTATGTCTTCGTCAGCATGGACGCCTTCACCCAGGAGATCGCCAAGATCGGCGTGCCGACACATGCCTCCGGCGCCATCCACCAGCGCGATGTCCAGCGCCTGGCCGTGGCCAGCAATGTCGACGGCGTCCCGACCGGCGAGGACCTCGGCACCGGCAACCTCGAGTTCTGGTACTGCAACTACGGCCCCCGCAATGCCCGGCCCGTGCCCGGGGCCTCCGATACCGCCTACGACTTCGGCGATGGCGACCTGCGCCCCGGCGTCAAGGGCTACGGCAGCATGCAGATCCACCTGCCGTCACGACAGGCAACCCTGATCGCCTTCAACCGCTGGGGCTCGGGCGTGCCCTGCGACATCGGCCTGGGCAACCGCCCGACCGGCAATCCGGATTGGACCTTCGCGGCGAACGCGGCGCAGTACTCGCTGCGTCGTCTGAGTGTCCTGGTGCGTGTCGACGACTGAGACAGGGAGGCCCCATCGTGCGTCGTGCTCATCTCTGGCTGGCAGTCCTGGCGGTCGTTCTGGCAACCGGCTCTCCGTGGCTGGCGGCCAGGACGGTCTATGTCAACCACGAGTCCGGGGACGACGCGCGCGACGGCGTCTCGCCGGAGGCGGCGGTGCAGACGCTGTCGCGCGGCCTGGGGCTTTGCGCGGCCGGCGACACCCTGTCGCTGTCGCCCGGCAAGGAGCCGTACTACGAGAATCTCGTCTTCGGCTCGCGCGGCGGCCGGCCCGGCCGGCCGATCGTGATCGAGGGCAACGGCGCCGTGCTCTCCGGGCTGCGGCCCATGCCGGCCGAGGCCTGGCAGGACCGCGGCGACGGCCTGTGGTTCTACCCGACCTCGTTCCAGCGCGGCTCGCTGCGGCCCTTCCTGGTGCGGCCGGACGGCACCCCGGTGCCGCGGGCGGCACGGGCCGACGCGGTGGGTGTCGGCGAGGCCCACTGGAACAACCAGGGCGTACTCTGGCGCGGCCGACCCGGCGAGCATCCCGGCGAGCTCGGCCTGCGCGGGACCCTGTGTGACGCCGGCGTGGCCATCAGCGGCGCCAGCCATATCACCATCCGCAACCTCACCTGCGAGCACTTCGCCAACGACGGCTACAACATCCACGGGCACTCGCAGGGCCTCTTCTTCGAGGCTATTGTCGGCCGCCACAACGGCGACGACGGCTTCTCCATCCACGAGGACGTCGGCGCCACCGTCCACGGCGGCTGGTTCCACAACAATACCTACGGCATCCAGGACGTGAACCACTCGCGCTCGACCTACGTCGGGGTGCGGGTCGAGGCCAACCAGGCCCACGGCGTGCACTTCAACGGCGGCGTGCACAGCCTCAGCGACGCGCTGATCCGCGACAACGGCCTGGACCAGCTCCGCGTCGACCCCGACCGCGCCACCCACCTCGGGGGCACCCCCGAACACCCGTTCGCCGCCGGGACCACCTATGTCCGCAACTCCGTCATCCTCGGCGGCCGCAGCGGCGTCACCGTCAGCCGCGGCAGCCAACTGGCGCTGCGGCACTGCTACATCGGCGGCGCCGAGGTCGGCGCCCTCGCCGAAGCGGGAGCTGTCATGCACCTGGTCGGCTCCGTCATCGCGGACTGCCGTCGGACGGAGCTGCACTGCGAGTCGGCCCTCGGGCGCTTCGACGCCAATGCCTACTGGCCAGGCCGCCTGCACTGGCTCGAGACGACTTACACGCCCGAGCAGTTCGCTGCCTACCAGGAGGCCTCCGGGCAGGACCGCGTCTCGGTGGTCGCGGCGCCGGTCAGCCTCAGCCGCGGCTTCCGCCTCAGCGCCCCGACGATCACCTGGCAGGACCGCCTGACCGCGCCGGGGCCCCAGAGCGAGCTGGACCTGGCCTTCGGCGAGCCCGTCTGGCGCACCCCCGACCCGGCCGCGCCGGATACCAGCCAGGCCGGCACCCTGCGCTTCGACTTCGAGTCGGTCAACCCCTGGAGCCGCGTCTACCCGGTCCCGGAGAAGGCCCCCGACGGCCAGCCCCTGGCGGCCACGGCCACCCTTAGCGCCGACCAGGCGGTGTCCGGCCGTCAGGCCGTCAAACTCGAGGTCGACCTGCCGCCCGGCGGCCCGCCGAACTGGCTGATCAAGCTCTTCTCGATCCACCTGGAGGCCTGCAGCCGGCCCGTGCGTACGGTGCGCTTCCAGCTCTACGGCGACGGCAGCGGCACACGCGTCGCCCTGCGCCTCCGCGATGCCGACGGCGAGAGCTTCAATGGCCCCGCCGTAAGCCTCGACTGGCAGGGCTGGCGACAGGTCACCTGGGACCTCGCCGAGACGCCGCCGCGCGTCCCGCCGACGGCCCGTGGCAACGGCCGGCAGGACGGCCCGCCGCTCGAGGTCATCCTCGACATCAGCCCGGCGATTGGCGCGGCCGGCGGGCGCTTCGTGCTCTACGCCGACGACCTGGAGCTTGTCCTGGAGGAGCCATGACGCCGACGGCACGGCCGGTCACGGCGGACTGCGAGCGCTGGATCTGGATCGAGCTGCTCGGCTTCGACATCACGGCGCCCGACCTCGGCGTCGGGGCCGTCCTCGAGCGCCTCGGTTTCATCCCCGACGCGGTCTCGCTCCTGCTCTTCAATGCCGATGTCATCCACACGCATGGCCAGCGCCACCCGGACCGGCCCTACCCCGACGACATCTGCTCCTACGCCGGCCACCCCGGCAACGAGGAGCGCCGCCTGCAGCCCTGGACGCCGCGGCTCCTGCGGCAGCTCGTCGCGACCCTGCAGGCACACGGCACGCGCGTCTTCGTCAGCGTCTTCGACCTCTTCCGCAGCCAGGAGTGGATCGGCCATCACCCGGAGCTCCTGCAGAGGCGCCGCCACGGCCAGCGCGCCGCCTCGCTCTGCCCCTGGAAGCACCTCGCCGACGGCCGGCTCTACGAGGATGTCTTCTGCAGCCAGCTCGAGGCCGTGCTCGTCGATATCGGCTTCGACGGCTTCCACTGCGCCGATGGCTTCGCACACCAGCGCCTGCCGATCGCCGAGGGCGACCTCTCCGACGACATGGTCGGGCAGTTCCTCACAGCCACCGGCCTGACGCTGCCCGCGGCCCTCGACGGCCCCTGCGACGACGCCCCCGAGCGCCTCGCGGCACGCGCCGACTGGATCGAGGCCAGGCACCGCGAGGCCTGGATCGGCTTCTATGCCGAGCGCATCACCCGCTTTATGGCCAAACTCGCGGCGACGGTGCACGGCGTCGGGGGCCTCCTGGTCGCCAACACGGCCTGGACCAAGGACCCCCTCGAGGCGCTCTACCGCTACGGCGTCGACTACCGCGCCAATGCCGACGCCGGCATCGACGCCATGATCGTCGAAGCCGCTGCCGGCGCCGCCGAACTCGATGGCTACGAACGCGTCAGCGGCCGCCGCGCCCTGCACCCCATGGCCGCGGCGCTGCTCCTCAACCGCGCCTGCATGCCGAAGACGCCCCTGCTCTACCTCAACGGCATCAAGGACACCACCGAGGAGTGGTGCCTCCTGCGCCATACGCCGCCCCTCCTCGAGGCCGACATCCTGGCCCTGAGCCACCTCTTCCAGATCGGCCGGGACGGCCGGCCGCGACGCGCCGTGGCCGGACCCGTCGCCTGCCTCGCCGATGGCCTCAGCAGCGACGAGTGGCGACGGCTACGACAGCATTGGGACCTCGCCAACGAGTTCCAGCCCGAACGGCTCCTCGGCGCCACCGTGGTGTGGTCCGATGCCGCCCATGCCGCCCAGCTCCACGACGGCATCACCACCCGGCGCTGGACCATGCACCGGCTGCTGCACCACCTCATGGAGCGCGGCGCGCCCCTCCACAGCGTCGTACGCCTGGAGGACGCCCAGGCCGTCCGCGGACCCCTGGTCGTGCTCCAAAGCCACGTCTTCCCCGCCGACGAGCTGCAACGCCTCGTCGCCGACACCACCCGGACGGTCATCCTCATCGGCGCCCCACAGGCCTGGCCGGGTAAGCCCGACCTGCTCTTCTTCGACCCGGCCGTCCTCGATGGCCTCGCCGGCGCCGTCTACGGCATGGCAGTCCCACGCCCGGCCTGCCTCGCCGACATCGACGTCGGACCCGACCTTCCCCCCGACCTCAAGGGCGTCAAAGACCCCGCCGGCGGCCATGCCATGTTCTACTACGACCTGCCCTGGCGACGCGTCTCGAACGCCTTCCTGCAGGCCTGTAACGAGGTCATCCAGGCGGCCTCCGGCGCGCCGCGCGTAAGCGCCGATGCCGAGGGCATCCGCGTCCAGGCCATGGCCGATGCGCGCGGGCGGCTGCGGCTCCTGATCGGCAGCGACGCGCATGACTACCGCCGTCCGGCCATCGACGTCGGCCGGCCGATCCGCG
>JAAYZO010000786.1 GCA_012514865.1 Lentisphaerota bacterium
GGTGGCCGGGTCGACGTCGATCAGGGCGAAGCTCTCGCAGTGACCGAAGTGCAGGGACAGTCGGCCGTCGGCGATGGGGATGGCGAGGCGCATGGGGGTCTCCTTGGGTGGGGTTGGGTTGATCGCGGCCGTGCCGGTGCAGCTCCTGGATGAGCATGACGATGCGCAGGATGCCATGGTGAGTGCGTGTCCTTTCGTTGACATGGGGCTGTCTCAGAAGCTCAGGGTGGTGCCGACGCCGGCCTCGCCGCAGCGTCCCGGGCAGGCGGCCCAGAGGGCGGCGATGGCGGGCAGGCCGGTGCAGTGCGCGGGCACCAGGCGCTCATAGCCGGAGTGTTTCAGGGCCTCGACGCTCCACTGCAGCGTCGCCGCTGTGGCTGAGCGCAGGTGCATGCCGCCCATGACGGCCTGGAGTCGTGTCGTCGGCCGCAGGGCTGCACTCTGGTCGAGGGTGGCGACGACGCCGCGGTGGGCGCAGCCGAGGATGACGACGCGGCCGGCTGGGGTTTCGAGGCAGAGAGCCAGGTCGTCGTCGAGCGGGTCTGGTATCTGGCCGGCCGGGTCGAGGCAGAAGCCGGGCTCGGGGACCTCCTCGGCATGGCGGCGTGGGATGGGTCCGGTCAGCCACAGCCCCGGTGCGATGTCGGTCGGCGTCTCGATCAGTCGCAGATCGACGCCCGGGCGATGCAGGGCGGCCAGCCCTTCCGCCGGGATGCCGATAGGGCGGCTGCCGGCGGGTGTGCAGCGGACCTTCGGCCGGAGGGCAGCCGGGTGGGCGTAGACCCTGACGCCGTCACGGGCGCGCTCCAGGACGGCTGCCAGGCCGCCGGTGTGGTCATAGTGGCCATGGCTGAGGACCACGGCGTCGAGGGCGTCGAAGCGCAGGCCGAGGGCGGTGGCGTTGGCGATGACGAGGTCGCTTTGGCCGGTATCGACGAGGAGGGTGGTGTCGCCCGCGTCGATCCAGACGGCCCAGCCATGTTCGGCGCGCAGGCCGGGGCGGTTGACGGTATTGTCGACCAGGATGGTGATCCGAACCGGCGCGTCATCAGCGGCATGGGCAGGTGAGGGTCTCATGATTCGGCCTCGATGGGTGTCGCGGCGTCGCCGGCCGGCGACGCCGTGGGTGAAGCGTCCGGTTCTGTCGCTGGCGTTCGGCGGCTGGAGAGGGCCCCGGACGGGCAGGCGTCGGCGCATTCCCCGCAGGCGATGCACTCGGTGCTGCCGGGAGCGGTGTGCATGGTGCAGGCACGGCTGCAGGCGGTGCACTCTCGGCAGTGGCTGTCATCGCGGTGGAGGGTGCGTCGGGCCAGGGGACGTGTGAGAGCGAGGGCGGCGCCGAGGGGGCAGAGATACCGGCACCAGAACCGCGCCACGGCGAGGCTGCCGACGAGGCCGATGCCGACCATGGCCCAGCGTGCCGGGTAGCGCGCCAGGCCGAGCGCTGCGGCGACGCGGGGTGCCTCCAGGTCGAGCCAGTGTGGTGCGCGCACCACGTAGTCGTAGGCGCGTTCGTCGGGAGCACGGATGAGGATGACGGCGATGGCGGCGAGGATGGCCACCTTGATCCAGCGGGCGGCGCGGTCGAGGGCCGGGCCGGGTGTGGGCGGCCGGCCCCGGCGGCAGAGGGCGGCGAGGGCGTCCTGGATGAAGCCCAGGGGGCAGAACCAGCCGCAGAACAGCCGCGACTGCACGACTTGGCTGACGACGATCGCCAGCAGGGCAGGGAGGAACAACCAGCGGCCGGGGCAGATCGTGGTCGGGCAGGACAGGCAGGAGACGAAGGGCACGCGGTAGGGGCACTGGAGCAGGCCGACGGCGAGCCAGGGCCCGGCGATGAGGAGGCCCGCGACCTGCACGAGGCGGCGCCAGGGTGTGATCAGGATGCGGGTCATGGGCCTGCCTCCCGGCTTGGCTCGAGCGGCTGACTCAGCGCCTCGGCGCGGGCGGCATCGTCCGGCGAGAGGAGGGCCTGGTCGGCCTGGCGGGCGTGATCGCGTGACGGCCCGATGCGGCCGGCGAGGGCGAGGGCCTGCGCGGCGCGGAGGTGTGCCACGGCCTTGGTCCAGGCCAGGTGGGGCGGGCTTTCGACGGCATGGAGGACTTTCAGGAACTCGAGGAGCGCCTGGTCGTGGTCGAGGACGCCGGCGATGAGAAGTTCCTCGCCGAGGTGGAGTCTCATGACGGCCTGCGGGCGGCGTTGGCCGGGGGTGTTCTGGCGCTGCCGTCGGTCTGCCGGCGGCGCGGTGACGGCCTTGGGGAGCCGCTTGTCGAGGGCGGAGGTGACGGTGCCGCAGTGGTGTGGCGTCCGGTCGCAGGCGCGCTCGGCCTCCTCTGCCAGGCGGGCCCACGGACCGTCGTCGGGGCTCTCCCGGCAGCGTTGCCAGTGCTGTCGGGCGGCGTCGAGGCGGCCGAGATCGCGGAGGCAGATGCCGGCGCGGAAGTGCGCTTCGGCCGCAGGTGCCGGCTGGCCGTAGAGGCCGACGACGATCTTGAGGCACTCCTTGAGGGTGTAGAGCGGCATGCCGGCGTCGTA
>JAAYZO010000787.1 GCA_012514865.1 Lentisphaerota bacterium
GCCGAGCACCACGGCGGTGGTGCGGAAGTGCATCTTGGCAAACCGCGGCAGGGCCTCCGGCTGGCGACGCGCCAGATCGGCCGCGACCTGAGTCACGGCCGGCCCGGCGCCCTTGGGCAACGTCACTCCGGCCTGCTTCGAGAGGGCCTGCAGACGCCGCACGAACTCGTCGCGGGCCAGCACCGACGCCGCCGCGACCGCGATGTCCGCCTCGGCCTTCGGACGCTGCTCCAGGCGGATGGCGCGGCCGCGCTCCTGCAGGGCCCGCAGGACGGTCTCCTTGCGCCCGAACTGGTCGGAGATCGCGCGCGGGCAGTCCGGCGCGCGCTCGAGGAGGTTCTCGAGGGCCTTGGCGTGGCCCCAGGCGAGGAGGCGATTGAGGTTGCCGAAGGACTCGTAGAGGCGGTTGTAGGACTCCGGTCCGATGGCGACGACGCTGAAGCGCCCGGCGCTGAGGGCGCGGATCTTCTCGGCGAGTTCGGTGATGCGCCGTCCGCTCTTGATGGTCTTCGAGTCGGCCACGCCGCACTGCAGCATCTGGCGGGCGCTGTCGCCGTCGACGTAGCAGGCCGCCACGACCAGCGGCCCGAAGTAGTCGCCCTTGCCGCTCTCGTCGATGCCGGCGTGGGGGGTGAACATCTCCGGATGCTGCGCCGCCGCCACCTCCTCCTCGTAGCCGAAACGCGCCTCACCGAGGATCTCGGGCTCGAGGAAGAACTGCACCAGGTCGGCGGTGCCCTTGCCCTGCACGGTCAGCTTACCGGAGTGGTAAGCGACCACGCTCGTGCCCTCGCGATCGGCCTTCCAGTGCGCGTAGGGCGCCTCGGCAAAACGCCAGCCGCGGTCCTCGAGGAAGGCGCGGATGCGCTCGACCTGGGCGCTGCTGACGGTGGTGACGTAGCTGGTGCGTGCCGCCATGGCCACGAAGGCCCTCCTGAATGAGAAAGGCCCGCCCCGATCGCCGACCGGAACGGGCCCGAGCCGTCTGCCGCCCTGACGGGCCCGTGCCGAACGGCACGGACCCGCGGGCGTGGGGGTGCGGTCAGTTCGCCAGACCGATCCAGCCCTGCACCACCGGCGAGAAGCGCAGGATGACCGGGGTGAAGACGACCGCGACCATGCTCATCAGCTTGATGAGGATGTTCAGCGACGGGCCGGCGGTGTCCTTGCAGGGATCGCCGACGGTGTCGCCAATGACGGCGGCGCCGTGCACCGGGCTCTTGGCCAGGGAGCGGTCCTTGACCACGTTGCCCTTGACATCGACATACTCGCCCTTGGCGTTCTTCATGTACTTGCCGCCGACATTGCCCTTCTCGATGTGCTTCTTGGCGTTGTCCCAGGCGCCGCCGGCGTTGTTGAGCATGCAGGCCAGGGAGAAGCCGGTGCTCAGAGCACCGACCAGCAGGCCCATGATGCCCGGCACGCCGAGGACCAGGCCGGTGATCACCGGCACCGCAATCGCCAGGAGCGACGGCACCATCATGGCGCGCTGGGCGCCCTTGGTCGAGATCTGCACGCAACGCGCATAGTCGGGCTTGTCCTTGCCTTCCATGATGCCCGGCTTCTCGCGGAACTGCCGGCGGACCTCCTCGACCATGTCACCGGCAGCGCGGCCGACCGCCTTCATGGCCATGGCGCAGAAGACGAAGGCCATCATGGCGCCGATGAACATGCCGGCCAGCATGAGCGGGTTCATGATGCTGAGGTTATAGCGCTCGACGAAGAACATGATGTTGTCGTTGGTCAGGCTGTAGCCCTCCATGTCGAAGGGCATCGCGATCTTGTCCTTCAGCTTGTTGGTCCAGATGTCGATTTCCTGGATCTCGGCGGCGAGGAGGGCCATGGCGGTGAGGGCGGCCGAGCCGATGGCGAAGCCCTTGCCGGTGGCGGCGGTGGTGTTGCCCAGCATGTCGAGGGCGTCGGTCTTCTCACGCACCTCCGGGGGCAGGCCGGACATCTCGGCGTTGCCGCCGGCGTTGTCGGCGATCGGGCCGTAGGCGTCGGTCGCCAGGGTGATGCCCAGGGTGGCCAGCATGCCGACCGCGGCAAAGCCGATGCCGTAGAGGCCCGAGGGCAGGCTGTTGAAGCCGTTGCACAGGCCGAAGGCCGCAAGGATGGCAATGACCGTCACGACCACCGGAATGCCGGCCGAGAACATGCCGACGGCCAGGCCGTCGATGATGACCGTCGCCGGGCCCATCTTGGCCTGGTTGGCGATGCCCTTGGTCGGCTTGTACTCGTCGGAGGTGTAGTACTCGGTGGAGTAGCCGATGACCACGCCGGCGACCAGGCCGGCCACGACCGCGCCGCACATGCCCCAGGTGATCGCGCCGAGAGCCGCCAGAACAGCGCAGGCCACCACGATCAGAATCGAGCTGCCCCAGGTGCCCAGACGAAGGGCCTTCAGCAGGGTCATCATGCTGGCCTTGTCATCGTTGCAGCGCACCGCGAAGATGCCGATGATCGAGAGGATGATGCCGATACCCGCGACGATCATCGGGGCATTCACCGCCTTGACCGCGTCGAAGCCCGCCACCGTCGGCAGGGCCGAGCCCAGGGCCGCCGTGGCCAGAATCGAGCCGCAGTAGGACTCGTACAGGTCGGCACCCATGCCGGCCACGTCGCCGACGTTGTCGCCGACGTTGTCCGCAATCGTCGCCGGGTTGCGCGGGTCGTCCTCGGGAATGCCTGCTTCGACCTTGCCGACCAGGTCCGCACCGACGTCGGCCGCCTTGGTGTAGATGCCGCCGCCGACACGGGCGAACAGCGCCTGCGTCGAGGCGCCCATGCCGAAGGTCAGCATAGTCGTGGTCATCTCCATCAGCTTGTGCTTCTGGTCCATGCCGGCGGGCACCAGGAAGCCCCAGCCGTCGCGCATGTGCTCGGCGGTGTAGACGACCTTGTCGAGGATGAGGTACCACAGAGTGATGTCGAGCAGACCGAAACCGACCACGACCAGGCCCATCACGGCGCCGGAGCGGAAGGCGACCTGCAGGCCGCGGTTGAGGCTCTCACTGGCGCCCTGCGCCGTGCGGCTCGAGGCGGCCGTCGCCGTCTTCATGCCCAGGAAGCCGCACAGGCCCGAGAAGAAACCGCCGGTCAGAAACGCCACCGGCACGAAGGGATTCTGTACCCCGAAGTAGGCCAGAACCGTGAAGATGATGACCAGAATGAGAAAGACCAGCCCGACACGGCTGTACTGCTGCCTGAGGTACGCCATGGCGCCCTCGCGCACATAGCCGGCAATCTCCTCCATGCGCGCATTGCCCTTCGGCGCGGCCATCATCAGACGATAGCAGTAGACCGCACAGAGCAGGCCGATGATCGAGGCAATCGGCGCAATCCACCACCAGCCGGTAATCGCCGACACGTGCGCCGTGTCAGCCTCGGCCGCCAGCAGGGGCAAGCCCGCCAGAAGCGCCATACCGGCCATCGTCCGACTCAGCAACCTGTTCATCTCTCGTCCTCGCTTTCCTCAAACGACTGACTCGCTGAGACACCGGCAGAGGCCCCATCGCCTCTCCGCGGTCGGGTACAATCGGGCCTTAATAAAGCGACCTAAGTCCCAAAATCAAGACACCTTGCCGGCTCCGACATCGGGGCCGGCCGCAATCACGCCAGGCGCCACGCAGCGCCCGGCGCCTGACTCACCGCGCCGTAGCGGGCCGCGCGGGTCGCGCCAGCCGGGTGCGACCCACCGGCGCCGCCACGGCGCCGGTTCACTCTGCATTCCTGATCAGATCGAGGACCTCGCCCGGCGACCGCGCCTCCTGGACGCGCCGGGTGAAGCCGGGCACGAGGAAGAGCCGCGAGATCTCGGCCAGTGCCGCGATGTGCGGTCCCGGATTCCCGGCCTCGGCGAAGACCATGACCACCACGTGGACCGGCCCGCCGTCGAGCGACTGATAGGCGATGCCCCGGGGCGAGGTGCCGAGCCCGACGAGGGTGTCGCGAATGCCGGTCAGCTTACCGTGCGGAATGGCAACGGCCGGCGCGATGCCGGTGCTCATCTTCGCCTCGCGCGCATAGAGGGCACTGAGGGCCTCGGCACGGTCGGGCAGGCGTCCGGCCTCGGCGAGGAACTGGACCATCTCATGGAAGAGCTCGTCCTTGTCGGCGCTCTCGAGCCCGACCTTGACCAGCGACGGCGTCAGCAGATCGGAGAGTGTCATGCGTGCGGCCCTCCCTGGAGCGGCTGCCAGGTGAGCACACCGGGCGGCTCCACCGGCACGCCGGCGCCGCCACTGCCGGCGCCGGCAACGATGGCGTCGGCCGCGGCAGCGTCGGCGCCCTCGACCCGGAAGACGATCCAGTGGACGATGCCGATGGCGGTGGCGCCGGTGCCCTGCCGCATGGCGCGCAGGATATCGAGTGAGAGGGGGTCGAGGCGGGACGGGTCCTGGATGACGATGGCGACAGGCTTCGGCAGCGCGCTCAGCGCCGGCGCCGCCAGAGCCCGCGCAAAGGCGTCGAGCTGCGATGGCTCGGCCGCGCCGCGCAGGCTGTCGCTGCAACGGCGCAGCGCCGACGCCTCGCGGCGCCGACGCAGCCAGCGCAGCACCAGCGCCAGGACGGCGATGGCCGCCACGATGGCCAGGAGACGCCAGCCCGGGCCGAAGGCGCCGGCGGCGGGGCCATCCACCGCCATCAGCGCCACGGCGCCGAGGATGACAACCGTCCACAAGGTCAGGAGCAGCGCCGGCATGGCCGCAGCCCACCGGCTCGGCGGCAGCAGCCCGGCCGTCCGGGCCGCGGTCAGCACGGCCGCGGGCGGCAGATGCGGGAGCACCTGCGGCGATGCCGACGCGGCCGTCGGCGGCGTCAGACGGAGGGTGCTCCAGGCTACGGGCAACGACTGCAGCAGACGCACACACGCCGTCGCCGCGGCGTCGGCAGCCGCCGGCGTCGGCGCCTGCACCGACAGGACGCCCTGCGCCAGACCCAGCCCACCCGACTGGCGCTGATAGGCGGCGACCTGCTGGCGCAGGCACTCGTCGAGGGGCTCCAGGCGGCCCCGTCGGCGGATCATCCAGTGGCCATCCTCAGAAACGCCGCCGGCCGTCATGCCGGCAGCGGTATCGGAACAAGAGTCATGCGAAGACATCGGTGACTTCCTTCGGTTTGGAGACGGTGCCTGAACAGGGGCGACACGCAGACCCGGCCGGGCACCGGCCACCACTGCCGCGCCGAACCCGACGGGGTGAGCGGACGGCAGCCGTGGACGCGACGCCTGGCCAGGCGT
This sequence comes from Lentisphaerota bacterium, assembly GCA_012514865.1. Classification (GTDB taxonomy): domain Bacteria; phylum Verrucomicrobiota; class Lentisphaeria; order Oligosphaerales; family JAFGRS01; genus JAGVUW01. Next base: position 5,243 of record JAAYZO010000787.1, read on the forward strand.
CTCAAACGCGAAGGGGGAAGGGACAGAGGCTCCGCGGCGGCGGGCAGGCGAGGACACCGGCAGGGGCCGCCGCCGGGGACGGTGCCGAACCGCGCACCCATAGACAGACCGGCCCGACCTGGGACGCATCCGGCCGGCAGGGGCCATCCGCAGGCAGGTCAAGACGCGGCGGCATGAGCAGAGAGCGCGCGACGTGCTCGGACGTCGCACCCAGGCCGCAGCCGCCGAGCGGACTGCCACGGCGACGGGCCGTCGGCACCAGCACCAGCACCGCCAGGAGCAGCCCGGCCAGCACCAGCAGGCGGCGCCGAAGACGACCACGCCGGCGCCCGCACAGCCGGACCGCAGACGCGGCGGCAGGGCGGTCATCCTTAATTAAGGAGAGCGGTCTCATCGGAACCTGCACCTGGCGGGCCGGACACACCATCGAGGCAGCGCCGCAGGCATGGCGTCCGTCGCGCCCATGCCCGGCACCGCCGCCGCAGCCGGTCCGGCCCTGACGCCCGTCAGTATAGCCCGGCACTCCCGGGCTTGCCAGGCTCGACCCCGCGCGCCGAGGACCCGCCTGCCCCGCCGGGCGGGGCTCCCGGCGCAGGGCTGCATGAGAGTCCGGTTCCGGCACCCTTCCAGCGCCCGCCGGGCGCTTGCCGGCCCCGATCATGTCACCATGGAAATCGCGGTCGATTTCCACAGGAGGGTGCGTGGTTCGTGGGTTCGCGTTTCCGGGGGTCGGGCTCGGGCGACCCCCGGCTACGATCCGGCACCCCTTCAGCCGGATCACCGGCGCCCGGGGAGCGCCGGGTATGGCAGAGCGGAACATCGCTTGCGACGCCTGCCTGCGGCCCGCCGGTCTGGCGCCCTGAAAGGGCATCATTCGTCAGCCCAGGGCAACGCCCTGGGAAATCGGACAAGACGTATTGCAGGCTGAAAGTCTGCGACAAGACCGCGCGCGTGACACCGCCATGTTCCATACGAGGGTGGCCACGTGGGCGCCGCGCGCCCGGGGGAGCGCCACTCGGCTCGTGGCGCCCACCGCCGCTCTGCCGGCGCCCGGGAGTGCCGTATAGGGCACCGTGAGGAATCGCGTCGGGACCTCCTCTCACCCTCCCCGCCTCTGCGGTCTCCGCGTCCTCTGCGGTGAGACCCTCTGTGCGGGCGGCGCGACGTCCGCGCGGTCTCCCCTCCGGGCGCCGCCGCCGACGCGCGGCCGCTTGGCTCTCACCGAAAGACGGCGCACTGTATGGCGTGGTGCGGAGAGCCTTCCATCCGGGACCGGCCGCCGGGACAGCGGCCGTCCCGGCGGCATCGCCAGTCGACGGCAGAGGAGACAACGCCATGAGCGACAGACTCGCCATCCACGGCGGCACGCCGGTTCGGACGGCGCCCTTCCCGGCGCTGCGCAAGTGGGACTACGAGGAACTGCGCGAGATCCTGGACGTCTTCGACACGGGGATCACCGGCCGTTACGGCGGCAGGAAGGTCACGGCCTTCGAGACGGCCTTCGCCCAGGCCTACGGCGTGCCGCATGCCGTGGCCTCGACCTCCGGCACGGCGGCCATCCACGTCGCCCTGGGCATGCTCAATCCCGAGCCCGGCAGCGAGATCATCACGGCCCCGATCACCGACCTGGGGACCATCACCCCCATCCTCTTCCAGCAGTGCCTCCCCGTGTTCGCTGATGTCGACCCCACGACCTTCGCCGTGACCCCGGAGTCCGTCGAAGCGCAGATCACCGCGCGCACGGCGGCGGTCATCCTGGTGCACCTCTTCGGCACGCCCTGCGACACCGATGGCGTGATGGCAGTGGCGCGGCAGCGCGGCCTGACGGTCATCGAGGACTGCTCGCAGTGCCACTGGACACGGCTGCGCGGGCGGCTGTCCGGCACGATCGGGCACATCGGGGTGTTCTCGCTGCAGTCCAGCAAACACATGACCACGGGCGAGGGCGGCATGACGATCACCGCCGACCCGGCCTTCGCCGAGCGCGGCGCCTTCTTCCAGGATAAGGGCTGGGCCCGCAGCGGCACCGGCCCGCGCGCCTACCGCTTCCTGGCGCCGAACTACCGCATGCCGGAGCTCTCCGGCGCCGTCGGCCTGGCCCAGTTGCGCAAGCTGCCCGGTGTCGTCCAGCACCGACGCGCCCTCGGCGAGCGCCTGACCGCGGCCCTGCGCGGTGTCGACGGCATCCTGCCGCAGCGCCTGGTCGAGGGCGCCGAGCACTCCTACTGGAAGTACGGCTTCACGGTCACCCGCGAGGCACCGTGGGCGCCCGGGGCCTTCGCCAAGGCCCTTCAGGCCGAGGGCATACCGTGCGGCTTCGGGTATATCGGCAAGCCGATCTTCGAGTGCGCCGAGAGCTGCTGGCGGCGCGAGACACTCGGCACCTCGGGCCTGCCCTACACCCTGCCGGGGGTGCGCGATGTCCGCTACGACGAGTCCACCTGCCCCGGCGCCCGCGACCTGCTCAGCCGCCTGATCTACCTGGATATCCACGAGGCCATGGCACCACGCGACATCGATGACATCGCCAGCGCCATCCACAAGGTCGCCACCGGGCTGCACGCGGAGGCATGACCATGGACCGCCCTGCCCTCCTGGCCGGCGCCGCGGCGGTGGACATCACCCCGCCGCTGACCATCCCGTACCTGGGCTCGCACCCACAGCGCTACGGCGCCTTCAACGACATCCACGACCCGCTCCTGGCGCGGGCGGTGGCCCTCAGCCACGGCGAACATCACCTCGCGATCCTCAGCGTCGACGCCATCGGCCTCTCGCGCGACCTCCTCGGACCCGGCCGGGACTTCATCGCCGAACTCCGGGAGCGCGCCTGCCGCGGGCTGCCCCTCAGGCCTGACGCGGTCATGGCGGCGGCCACGCACGCGCACTCGGTGCCGGAGACCTACGGCATCCTGCGCCTGTGGGAGGACGCCGCCTTCCGCGACTGGGCCGACGGGTGGTGCACCGCCCTCGCCGACGCCATCCGGCTGGCCTGGGCCGACCGCCGACCGGCCGGCCTCCGGCTCGGCCAGGCGCGCGTCGATGGCCTCAACATCAACCGCCGCGCGGCCCTCCAGACCGCCGGAGAGGCGCACCCGGTCGACGATGAGGTCGTCGTCCTGCACTTCTCCCGGCCCGAGGCCCCCGACATCATCCTGGCCAACGCCGCCTGCCACGCGGTCACCGTCCAGGTGCAGCCCATGGTCTCGGCAGACTTCCCCGGCGTCGCCTGCCGTCATGTCGACATGGCCCTCGGCGGCGCCCGCTGCGTCTTCCTGCAGGGCGCCGCCGGCGACCTCAACCCGCGCCGGGGCTGCACCCGCGACTGGGCCGACGTGGCCGACTACGGCCGCCGGCTCGGCGAGGCGATCGTCCAGGCCGCCGGCGACGCGACCCCGGCCGACCTCGACGGCGTGCCGCTGGCGGCCGCCGCCGTGACGCTGCCAGTCGCCACGCGCCCCCTGCCGGACCCGGCCGTCCTGGAGCGCGAGTGGCAGGCGGTCGAGGCCAGACTCGAGGGCCTCCCGGCTGAAGACCCGTCCTGCGCCGGGCTCTTCCAGCAGCGCTGTCGGCTCGCCGAGGCCCGGCGCCTGGTCGCCTTCGGCACCGCGCCCATACCCGTCGAGATCCAGGCCATGCGCCTCGGCCCGGCGGCCATCGTCGGCCTTCCCGGCGAAGTCTTCTGCGCCGATGGCCTGGCACTCCGCCGCCGCAGCCCGTTCACCCCGACCATGGTCGCCGAACTGGCCAATGGCTGCGTCGGCTACCTGGTGCCGCGCAGCGCCTGGTCCAGCGGCGGCTACGAGGTCGGGATGGGGGCATGGTGCCGCGTCGCCGCCGGCGAGGCCGAGCGCCTGATGGAGGCCGCCGCCGCCCTCGTGGCCGACCTGACGCCGGCGGGCACCGCCCCGACGGGCCAGTAGGTCCGCGGCGCCGTCCGTGGACCGCCTGAGCGCCGCCGCATCGGCACCCCCGCGCGTCCCATGGTCCCCTGCCCCATGTCCCCCATGTCCCCAGTGTCCCCTTCCGCGGCTCAGCACCCGCGAACCATGAAGAACGTATGAATTGACGCCGGGCGCCGGCGCGCCCCTCGCGAACGGCGCGCCAGGCCGTACGTTGAGGGGCTGTAGTGTCCTGACCGAGTCCCGGCAACGCCGAGGAACCGCCCATGCTCAACCTCCGCCGCCCGCGGCTCCAGCCAGATCCGCGGCCCGCCGCGATGGCGGCCGCGCTCGCCGTGCTCGCCATGCTCGCTGGCGGCCTGAGCCCGCTCGGCGCCGCCGAACAGGCCCTGGTCATCCGCGGCCAGGTGACGCGCGCCGGCACGACAAGGCCGGTGACCGCCGGCGAGGTCGAGCTGCGCTGGCCCGGCCATGAAGACCGCTTCCAGACCGTCACCGCGCCCATCCGCGAAGACGGCAGCTACCTGCTCTCCGCCAGCATCGACACCGCCGCGGTGCCCCTGGCCGACCTGACCGTCAGCGCCATCTGCCCGGCCCACGACGTCCTCGAGGTCGCCCTGCCCGCCCCGACCGATGGCGACGGCGGCGTGGCCGTCGTGACCGTCGATCTGGGGGTGTCAGCCTCGACGCTCAATGGCATCCTGAACATCTTCCAGTGCTGCATCCTGACCTGGAGCGCCCTGACGGTGATGCTGCCCGCCTTCCTGCTCGGCGCGGCGATCACGGCCTTCGTGCCGAGCCAGTCGATCCTCGGCCTCCTGGGCCCGCAGGCGCCGCGGGGAAAGGCCTACGGCGCCGCGGTCGGGGCCGGCATCGTGCTGTCGCTGTGCTCCTGCAACGTCGTCCCGCTCTTCGCCGGCATCTGGCGGCGCGGCGCCGGCACCGGCCCGGCCTTCGCCTTCCTCTACTCGGGGCCGGCCCTGGACCTCCTGCCGATCATCTTCACCTGCCAGGTCATCGGCCTGCCCTTCGGCGTCTTCCGCACGGTCGCGGTGTCGGTGATCGCGGTGGCGGTGGGGGTGATCATGGCGCGGCTCTTCGGCGAGGGCCGCAGCGAGGCGGCCGGCGCGGCGACCCTGCCGCCGTCCGAGGATGGCCCGAGCCGGCGGGTGACGGGCCTCCTGGTCGGCCTGCTGCTCTACCTGCTGATCATTGGCTCGATGGCGCTGTCCTGGCGCCTGCGGCTGGGGCTGACCGCGCCGGCCCTGGCGGGCCTGGCGGTGCTGACCTGGCGCGGCCTGAACCGCGAGCAGCGCGGCGCCTGGCGGCTCGAGACCTGGCAGCTCCTGCGCCTGGTCCTGCCCGTCCTGATCCCGGCCGTCCTGGTCATCGGCCTGGTGGCCATGCACACGCCCCTGACCGTGACCCGCTGGCTCAGCGGTAACAACAGCCTCGCCGCCAGCCTCGCCGCCGCTGCCTTCGGGGCGCTGATGTACTTCCCGATCCTGACCGAGGTCGCCTTCACCAAGGCACTGCTGAAGGTCATGGGCGTCGGCCTGGGACCGGCCATGGCGCTGATCCTGACCGCGCCGGGCCTGAGCCTGCCGGGAATGATCATCCTGCGTCGCGTGGTCGGCTGGCGCCGCCTCCTGGCCTACGCCGGGGCGACGGTCCTCCTGGCCGGCCTGGCCGGGGCGCTGTTCGCCGCAGCCTGGGGTACCTACCTGTGCAGTTGCGCCCTCTGACGGGTATTCCCCACCCCGGCGAGCCGGGGTGGGGAATATCCGTGGGGACGATCCGTTCAGCGGCCGAAGAAGAACCAGACGAACAGATAGCCGGCCGCGGTCGCGGCCAGGGTGAAGGGCAGCCCGATGCGCGCAAACTGCCAGAAGCCCACCGGCCGGCCCTCGCGCCGCAGGATGCCGCAGGCCACCACGTTGCAGGAGGCGCCGATGGGCGTGATGTTGCCGCCCAGACAGGCGCC
>JAAYZO010000788.1 GCA_012514865.1 Lentisphaerota bacterium
AAGAGCTTCAATGGGGCCGCGCCCGCGGGGGGCGCGGAAAGTCGAGTATGGGGCACACCTCGTGCTGGCCGATATGTGCGCTTCAATGGGGCCGCGCCCGCGGGGGGCGCGGAAAGAACTCGCCCGGGTGGGCGGCGGTGTACCAGGCGCTGTCGCTTCAATGGGGCCGCGCCCGCGGGGGGCGCGGAAAGCCGCGTCGCCCACCATCCGCAGCGCCGCCGCGTCGGCGCTTCAATGGGGCCGCGCCCGCGGGGGGCGCGGAAAGGTCGCCAACGCGAGATCGAGGCGGTGCAGACTCTGGTGCTTCAATGGGGCCGCGCCCGCGGGGGGCGCGGAAAGCCGAGCGCCAGCGGAGCAAGCCGCCATCACCACGCCGCTTCAATGGGGCCGCGCCCGCGGGGGGCGCGGAAAGCAAATCTGTCGACTCCATGGTTCTAAGAACGACGGCGCTTCAATGGGGCCGCGCCCGCGGGGGGCGCGGAAAGATAACGCCCCGTCCGGCGGTGGAACGTCGGCGCTGACGCTTCAATGGGGCCGCGCCCGCGGGGGGCGCGGAAAGTGTCCGGCAACAGACAGCCGTTGGCCAGCACGTCGCGCTTCAATGGGGCCGCGCCCGCGGGGGGCGCGGAAAGCATACCTGCGCCAGTTGCGCCAGTGCCTGATGGCAAGCTTCAATGGGGCCGCGCCCGCGGGGGGCGCGGAAAGACCCGGGGCGCAGCGGGCTCACCCGGTCGAGTTCGGGGCTTCAATGGGGCCGCGCCCGCGGGGGGCGCGGAAAGCTGGCCGGCAAGGCGCCCGCGCCGGCCGCGACGGTCGCTTCAATGGGGCCGCGCCCGCGGGGGGCGCGGAAAGTCCGCACCATGACCTGCAGGAAGCTCGGGAAGCCCTGGCTTCAATGGGGCCGCGCCCGCGGGGGGCGCGGAAAGTCGACGGCGCGACATACGCGATCCGCGAGCGGCTCAAGCTTCAATGGGGCCGCGCCCGCGGGGGGCGCGGAAAGCGGCCCTGGCCGGCCGCGAGGACGTGCCCGAGGCGCTGCTTCAATGGGGCCGCGCCCGCGGGGGGCGCGGAAAGTCGGGATGAAGGGCGGCAACTCGCTGTGGGAGACCGCGCTTCAATGGGGCCGCGCCCGCGGGGGGCGCGGAAAGCCATTGCGTCGACCCGGCGGCCGTCATCCTACGACGCGCTTCAATGGGGCCGCGCCCGCGGGGGGCGCGGAAAGAGACTGCAGAGGAAGTATAGACGCCGCAACGCGTTCTGCCAGCGATTTCGAGTGGGTCCGCGGACGTGTTGCTGGCGATCCCGGCTCGGCGCCTGTGGGTGGTGGTGGAAGTCGTTGGTTATCAAAGAGCACGAGCGGCGGTGCGGGAGGCCGCACGGCGGCGGCTCTCGCGCGATTTCTTGAGGCCGTCGCCAGGCATGGCCGGGGCGGTCGACATGGAGTCCAGTGCATCGCCTCAAGATGGTTTCAGACGACCTGGACGCGGCAGGGCGGCGCGTAGCTCTTGCCGAGGGTGCGCAAGGCGCTCTCCAGGGGCATGCGGTCGTTGCCGAGGTCAAGGATAAGCACTTGGTCCTCGTCGTGGTTGATGGTGTCGCTGAGGCCGCCCTCCAGAGTCACGCGTTCGTGGTCATTCAGCTCGCAGTAGAAGACGCTGTACTGGACGTGGTCGCCATTGCCCTCGAGGAGTTCGAAGACCTGGCCACGGCGTTTGTCGTCGGCGATATCGTAGGTCACGAGGTAGTGTCGTCGGCTCACGGTTCACCTCGTTGTGAAGCCGACGTAGGCCGGCGTTTCCTGTCTGAACCATCGTGTGAGCAGGCGGGCCTGGATGCGGACGACGCTTCGCCAGGAGCAGCGGTAGTCGAAGAGCGGGTGTGTGACGAGCTGGTCGAGTCGGGCCTCGTAGGCCTGGATGAGGGCTTTACGGGCGCGGTCCTGCATGGTACAGCCGGCGGCGGCGCAGGTGAAATCGCGGGGCAGCACCATGCCGGTGTTGATAGCGGAGAGCACCGCGCTGTCGGCCAGGATGGGTCGGAACTCCTCCATGAGGTCGAGGGCGAGGCCGGGGCGGCCGTGTCGGGGCTGGTGGTAGACGCCCCACCAGGGCTCCAGGCCCTCGCCGAGGAGGGCGCAGACGCAGTCCTTGGTGAGGAGGGCATAGGCGAAGGAGAGCATGGCGTTGATGGGGTCGCGGGGTGGGCGGCGGTTGCGGTGTTCGAAGGCCCACAACGAGGAGAACGGCTCAGCCTTGACCATGGCCTGGAGGTTGCCGAAGTAGGCAGCGGCGAGGGAGCCCTCGATGCCGAGGAGCTGGTCAACGCCGGCAGCCGCATCGACGTGTCCCAGATAGCGTGCCATGTCGTCGAGGGCGCGTTCGGGTCTTGGTAGGGCATTACGGCGGAGCATGGTGCGCTGGTTCGCGCCCTTGGCGGCGACGATGGCCTTGGCCAGCTCCAGTTGGCGAACGGGGTCGGCGGCGGCCTCGAACTGCGCCGCCCGGTTGTAGCTGTTGTGAAGGGAGATGCCCTGGGTCACGCCATGGAACCAATGTCCCGTGGAGAGGTGGATGATGGGGATGCCGGCCTCGCAGAGCAGCTGGAAGGTCTGGGCCGTGACCATGACATTGCCGCAGACCACCAATTGGCTGACGTCCTTGAGGCGCGCCTTGGCCACCTCCTGGCCGTCCTTGCGGACGGTCAGGCAGGCGCCCGTCTTGCCGACGGTGGCGCCCTGGGTCTGGACATAGAGGGGCAGGGCATCATCGCGGGCCGGGTAGAGGCGTCGTACCGGGGGCGCGTCGCGGTGCTCGGCGAGGGCGATCATGGCGAGGGTCTCATCGGGCAGGCAGATGCCGGCGAGTGAGCAGCCGCGGCACTTGGGGCTGTCCTCCAGGGGCGCTGGTGCGGTGTCGGCGAGCATAGCCTGGCGGGCGGCGTCAATCAGCGCAGTCGTACGGGCCTCCAGGGCGGGGGAGAAGGTCACGCCGACGCGGGTTCGCGACCCGGCGAAGTAGAGCATGCCATGATCGCAGCGGTAACCATGGTCACGCAGGAGGAGTCCCTGGGCCATGAGCTGGACGCGTTCCGGTTCCCAGGACCGTTCCGGGTTGTTGGGAACGCGTCCGCGTTTGCGTTCCAGGGGTACGGCTTCATCGCCGGCGGTCGAGACGAGGTCGAGCTTGGCGGTGAGTCCAAGCCGCTCGCTGGCGAGGCTGACCGAGCGGCTGATGTCGGGCGGGTCATCGCCGCCGGTGGCTGGGGCGGGCGGTGCGGCGGGGTCGGCCTGCGTCGGGTCGGGCAGGACGTGGTCGACCTGATCGACGCGTCGGTGGACGCGTTTGCCGTCGAGGGTGAAGGCATTGTCGGCCCAGCGTCCCTCCACGTGCATGAGGTGGAAGAGCCTTGGGCAGTAGGCGTACTCGTTGAGCATACGGACCGGCAGCAGGTCCTGGGTCTCATCCGGCACCGTGGTTTCTCCCGGGCTAGGCGTCACGGCGCGGCAGCCGAGTCAGTCAGGCCCGCCGGGTCACTCGGCACGCGTGCGTGCGCCGCGAGTTTCTCGCGCAGGGCCTGCCGCAGCCGCGGCTTCTCGTGGGCGTGGAGTGAGATCAGGCGCTTGCCGGCCTGCTGGTAGAGCTTGAGCTTCTCGAGCATGCCGATGCGGTAGTCGAGGTTGTCCTCCATGCCCCAGTATTCGATATAGAGGTCGAATTCGGGCAGGTAGAAGTCGGGCCGGATGGCGTAGCCCTTGACGATGCGGAAGCGGTTATCGTAGCGGAAGGCGATGCCGAGGGCGGCGAGTTCCTCGGCGATCTGGCGTTCGCCGTCCGACTGAACGACGGTGCCGTCGGCGGCCTGGATGGTCTTGTTCAGGTCGACCTGGGTCTCCCAGTTGCGGCGTTCGAGGAACACCTGGTCGAAGCAGACATCGCAGTAGGTGCGCTGGAAGGCTCGCTGTGAGCGGGCGTACTCGTCGGCGGCGACGGCCCGGCCGCACTTCTGGCAGGCTCTGACGGCGTTCTGCTCTGCGATGCGCAATGCCTCCGCGATGACCTCCAGAGCCAGGCTGGCATCGCGCCGATTGTACTCCTTCTCGGCGGGGTTGGCGGCGATATCCTCGAGGTCGTGGCGGGTCGCTTCGGCGGCATGGCCGTAGGCCTTGAGGGCCTTGATGGCGTACTGGCGCACCTGGGGGTGCGGGTCGCGCAGCCGCGACGAGAGCGCGCCCACCGCTTCGTCGGCGTCGGCGATTCCGGCGAGCTTACCGATGGCCGAGGCGGCGAGTCGCCGGACCTCGGCCGAGGGCGTTTCCAGGAGTCGGGTGAGCTCCGCGAGGGCCCGGCCCTGGCCGGCGTTGCCCAAGGCCACGGCCCGTGCCGCGAGAGCCTTCTCGGCCGCGCGATCCATGTGCTTCACACTCCCATGATCGATGCCATCGGCCGCCCCAGTCGGGCGGCCATATAGCGGGCGCCGCACCGCGCCCGGCATTGCCCGCCGGTGGGGCCTCACTCGGCGGCGAAGAGGCCCAGGCCGAAGTGGCTGGCGTAGCCCAGAGCGACCGGGCGGCGGGATATCTCCTCAGCAAAGGTCAACTGCAGGCCAAAGAAGCAATCCTGCGGGGGGCTCTTCGCGTCATCCCTGCGCGTGCGAACGAAGCGGTGCAGGTGCCGACGGACGACCTCGTCTCTGGGCAGCACCTCCACGCAAGCCTCTGGCAAGCCACGGCTGGCCAGCTCCGCCTGCACCTGGCCGAGCAGTGTGTTAGCGCCGCCCTTCTTGAGGAACCTTGGCGGCACAAAGGGGGTGCAGCTTGTCCACACCTTGGAGGGCCCGAGCGTACGGACTCCCACTGCAGCCGCCATCTCGGCGATCGACCCCATACCCGCGAGCGTAACCCGCAGGTCGTCTGCTCCTTTGGTCCAGATGCTGTGCAGATTCAGGATGGCGCGCTGCGCGCTCGAGTCCAGCCCCATGGGAGCCCAGAGCAGGACATGATCGACGAATCGGTCGTCGTCGCGATCCAGCGAAAGCGGCAGGATGTGGAGGTGCTGATGTCCGACAAGCGGCCTGCCGGCGTCGTCTCTTCCGGTGACCACCGGTGGTGCGGCAGGTTCGCCGTTGCCGGCGATTCCGACGAGGGCGCGGTGCAGGAGTTCCGCTTGGGGCAGGCAGCGGGTGTAGAGTGGCAGGACGTCACCGTGGCAGTTGTCCGATGCCAGGGCCAGTAGCGCCGCTTCAACGGGCGGCGGCCGGCGGCGCGCCGACTGACGCGGCGGCATGGTCGCGAGGCTGTCGGACCTGCGCCAGTAGAGCACACGACGGCTGCCGGGCGGCTGGCTCCATCCGTGCTTCTGGAGCCAGGCGGTGTCCCGCGTCAGACAGGCGAAGAGGTCCTCCGGAAAGGGCTCCAAGGCTTTCTGGCGTTTTGTGAGGATGGCTTTGGGGGTGGCGCGTTTGCCTTCGGGCAGAGGGAACTGCGCCGCCACGCCTGCCTCGGCGTCGGTCCGCCAGGCATCGAACTCAGAGACGCCGATGGGGGCCAGGAGCGACACCTGTTCCCAGCCTGGCCCCGGTGCCGTGCCGTCTGCATGCGGCCTGGCGACATCACCTTCGGGCAGGGGGTCCGAGTCGGCAAGCAGGCGTCCTTCGACCCAGCTTTCGGCGCGGCCGAGGTAGCCCATCTGCGAGACGATCGATGCGAGCAGGGAGTGGCAATCCGGGTCCAAGTCCCCGTCCCACACGACTGCCAGAGCGCCGTCACCGAGGGCCAGCGACGCATCCAGGACCAGCGTCGTCTTTTCCCTGCCCTTGTCGAGAACGCCTGTCGGCATGTAGTGTCGGCTGTGGGTCGCTGTGCCTCTGGGCAGAAAGTACGAAGGCAAGGCCTCGGCCAAGGCCGCGACGAGCCGGCGCAGGGGGTGCTCGGGAGGCACCGGGTCCGGGATCGCGAGCTTGGTGAAGGCCGTGGCGACGAAGGCCCGCAGGAGCCGCCACGGACTGGGGGGCCACTCGATCAGGCCTTCGTTGACGTGGTGGCCCCACGGGGTCGCGTGGTAACGCCCCCCAGGGAAGCGGAAGACGATGCGCGTCATGACGCCTTACTCCTTGACCTCGCCGTCGGCGTCGTCCGTACCGGCGACGGGCGCCTCCTCAGCATCCCGGCCCTTCTTGAGTTCGTCATTGAACTCGACCGTGGTGACCGTCATCTGGCCCTTGCAGGCGGCGATGGCGGTTTTGAGATCGATTTCGATGTCCTCAAGCGCGGGCAAGGCGAAGCCCTGTGGCCGGGTGGCCTTGACGTCAGCGTCTTTGACACCGAGGCTGCAGGCGGTGCGCAGGCGCAGGTCGCCGTCGAGGAAGGCGCGCAGCTTGTAGAGTGCCAGCAGGATGAGCAGACGCTCGACAGCGGCACCCAACCCATAGCCACGGATCTGAGCCAAGTCGAGATTTGCGTACATCACGATCCGGTCCGCGGTGAACTCCTCGCGGGAGAAAGGCACGTTGCCGAAGCCGCTCGTCGTGTCACCGGAGGGATTGACGTGGTCGTTCTTGACACCGCCGGACACGGCGGTTCGAACCCCATCTGCCTCGATGAAGACCGACAACGCCCGGGCGACACGAAGCCTGCCACCCGCGAGGTCCTTCTTGGCGAGGAACACCCCATGCAGAAGGCTTCCGGCATCGAACTTGAGCAGCTTCTCCGCCAGCACCTTGCGGTTGATGGGCCCCTGGGCCATCACATCCAGTTCAGCCTTCAGCGCTCCGAAGAAGGCCTTGTTTGCCCCTTCCAGTATGTAGGGGCTGTTCAAGCGATGCGCCTCGATGATCGAGCTGGTGAGGAACTTGCCCTGGCGGTTGACACAGACGTAGCTGATCCCATCGAGGGCGGCAACCGGGGTGTTGGCGGCGGCGTCCCAGCAGACAGTCTCCAGGCGGTTGGCCATGCTCTGGGGGCTCTCGACGAGAAGGCTCGTGCCGGTGGCAGTCTGGTACGTTGCAGCGCCGAGGCTGGGGAACCCGGTGGGCTGGAAGCGTTCGCCCTGCAGGGGCTTCAGCTCGACCGCGAAGAGCAGCTTGCTGGTGTCGTTGAGACGGCTGAGATCGATGGACATGGTGGACTCCTTCACTCCTGGGTTTGGGGCTTGGTGAGACGTTCCGCGAGCCGCGCGGCATCGCGTTGGCAGATGGGGAAGGCCATGCTGACAGCCAGGCGTCGCGCCAGAGCCCGGTCGCCGACGACGTGACGCAGGACCGGCACAAGGCCGACCGCTTTCAGGCGGCGGATGGCGATGTCGCCGGCGGCCTGGATATCGCCGGCGCTGAGACGCGCGAACACCGCCGGGTCGCATCGTATGTGCACCTCGGCGGTGCCGAGGCATAGCGGCCATGGCAGGCAGGCCAGGCGGAAGAGGCCGTAGAGGGGCGGCGGTTCATCCCGGGCTTGGGGAGATGCCAAGGCGACGGCGGCATCGCGGAGTCTCTGCCGGTCGAGGGCCATGAGGGCGCGTGCCAGACTCCAGACGTGTGCGAGGTCAACGGTGCCGCTGAGCAGTGCCGCGACGTCGGCGCGACGGGCATGGAAGCCCGGCGCGGCGACGAGAGGCAGGCGTGACGCGGCGCCCTTGCTGCCCTCGACGAGGCGCCTCGAGACCATGCCGATCAGGTCGCGTTCGGCGTCGATGCCCGTGCAGACGACACGCGGATCTTTGCGGAGCCCACCGGCATCCGTGGCAAAGCGTCGGGCGCCTTCCTGGAGGGGCAGCCAGTGGTGACGGACTGGATCATGTCCCTGGTCATCCGCGGCCTGCAGGGCGAGGGCGACGGCGAGGCGGAACTCCGTCGAGTCGTTGCCGGCGGCGACGATCCAGCCGGCGGAGAGCGGCGGTATGGGCTGAAGGCCGCACTTCTGGGTGAAACCGCCGCCACGCACCAACTGTGCCTCGACGTCGGTCAGGGCAAGGAGCAGTGCCTGCCAGCGTTCTGTTTCGCTGCCGTGGGCGCACACCGCCATGATGGCCTCGTCCGCGGCACGGTGGGCTGTGACCAGGCTGGCAGGGGCGTGGTCATCACGGGCCGCCCGTTGCAGGCGGTCCAGCCATGCGGTACGGTCCAGGTCGTCAAGCGCGTTCTGGTGGGGTTGTTGCATGACCTCCCAGCGTCCGAGCGGGACTGCCAGGTTTGCCTGTCCATTGCGTTCCAGGTAGCCGAAACGCTGGAATGCCGCGATTCCGCGTGCGACGCCCATACGCGCCACCGACCGGGCAAAGTCCACCGGTCTTGAGACGCGCGAGCGACCAAGTTGGGCGCGACCGTCGGCGAAGACGCGAGATATCTCGGTCAGGGTGGAAGGCGAAGTCCACAGCGGCATCCACTGCTCCCCGCGTGTATCCCTTTCTGATCGTGATGCGCTGGCATAGCCGCAACTGGCCGGACGGATGGCAAAGGGAGCCGCAGCCTGAGAAGCCGAGTGCGCTTCGATGCGCCGCGTCACCGCGGCCCTCAGCAGAATGGCTCCCTCCAGCATGAGGACAAAGTCCCACGGGTTGACCTGGCTGACACCCTCAGGTCCCGTAGTGGCGTTGGCTCCCCCTGCACCTCCGGGCAGGAACTGGCCTATAGCGGTCTTCCCATGGGCACCCGGGGATGCCCGATGCCATAGGGAACTGGCGATATCGGGCGGCGGACAGTCACGGGAGCCGCCCAGGAACAACTCAGCGAGGCGCTGCATGAAGTTATTGGAGAAGTCCAAGCGCCCGTCGTTCCAGCCAGTTCCAAGTAGTGATGGGTAGGAGGGATCACTGTTGGCTCCGATGACAACGGCGGCGTCCATGGCCTCGAGGGCGCCTGATCTCAGAGTCGACCGAAGCGTTCCCATCAGGCTGGCCTTCTCGTTACCCTTAGCCGCATCGCTACGCGTTCCCAGGATGGCCTTTGCCGTTGTCACTGCCTGGGAGAAGGGAGCAAATCGCGTCTCTGCTGACGCGGTGATGGCATTGAGCCCCGCCTTCCTGTCCTTTGGGTAGAACCCCGAACCGCCATTCCATGGCGCCACGATCGGAGTAGGCGCGTATTCCTCCAGAAAGAACCGCTCCAGGGCCTCACGGTCGAGGCGGGTGGCCAGGTGGAAGGCCTCGTCCTGCCACCACCCTCGTGCCTCGGGGTCCTTCTGCTGAGCCACCAGGCGCAGGATGCCGAGGGCTTTGAGGTAGTGGGCCAGGGGTGTCGGAGCGCAGCCGGTGAGATGGTGGATGTGGATGCTCATGCCGCACCTCCATTCGGCAGGAGGGGATCTGGCGTTTGCAGGCGCGAGGCGCGGATGTCCGAGATTCTGACAATGGCCTCGAGGTAGGCGAGCGTGAAGGGGCCGTAGTGTCGAAGGAGGCATTCGACCCGTTCGACCCAGCTTGGGCCGGTACGGCGGGAGAGTCCTATGGCGGCGGGGTCAAGGATCAGGTTGGCGGTCGGCAGCGTGCAGGCATCGCCGGCGCTGTCTGCGAACGGTATCTCGGGCAGGGCGTCCCCGGCGCGGATACCGCGGATAGGCATGCCACGGCCATCCCGGTCACGGTAGTCTTGGTCGTCTGGGGATGCATGCCAGGCTGCGCGCAGCTTGCCGTGGTGTGCGCAAACGAGGTAGGCGAGCAGGTCGAAACTCGCCCGATCCAAGGCGAGGATCTCGCCTTCGGCTGTCGAGGGAGTGCCATCAACAACAGCCTCGTCGACTGCCTGCCCGAGTGCGGCGAGCAGTTCCTGAAATGGCCCCGTGAGAGCCGGGTGTGCGGGATGGCAACGCCGCAGGACGCCGAAGAGCGCCAGGACGCTGGCGAGTTCGTGGCGGAAGCCGGGACGGCGTTCGCCATTGGGGAGCCGGTAAAGGTCGCGGCCGTTGCGCCAGGCCTCCGGGGGTGCCTTGGCGAGGTCGGTGCGCTGCGGATGGCCAGGTGCTTCGGAGTCGATGCAGCCAGCAAAGGCCGGGTGGGTCTTGCCGACGTCGTGCCAGCGCAAGCTCAGTCGCAGTAACCGTGCGAGGTCGGAGGGCACGTTGAGCGCGCTGGCGAGGTCTTCGGCTTCGGCATCTGCCTCCCGGCCATGGGTGACAACGGTCTTCCAGTGCGTCTCACTGAGCACCTCGCTGGTCGCCGCCGCATCGGCTTCGGACAGAGCGTCCTGAGTGGCAGTGCAGGCCAGCGGCTCGGGCTTGTCGGCAGGGAGCCCAGTCCAGCCGAAGTCCCGGTCGTAACCACCGGCAGAAGCATCGACCAGGATGGTCTGGCCCGGATAGATGTCATCCGGGCGACATCGTCGCCATTGGCCATCGAGGTATTCCCACACCCAGGCATGGCCTTTCGCGCCGCCCTCGGCAAGCCACTTCCGGGCGTCACCGATGGCCACGGGGCACAGTTCCTCGCGGCAAGGGGCATGAAAGCCCGGCTCAGCGTGGTTTCCGATGACAGCATCACGCCAGAACACCAGCACGTCGCGCTCCTCACCCGAACGGATGAAGCGGCTGATGTCGATATCGGCACCGGTAAGGTCGGGGCTGGTGTCGAAGAGTTCGTCAAGCTCGCGGCGCAACAGCAGGTGGAGGGGGGCGTAGGGGTACAAGATTGGCAGCAGCTCCGGGTGGTGTTCTTCGAATGCCTCCAGGCTGGCGAGCGACACATCGGGTAGATCGGCCAGGGCGGCGGAGGCAGCGGAGAGTTCCTCCGGGCGGTACGGCAATGCCGACTTCCCTGTCAAGGCGCGATCCAGGACGATGATCCGGCCCGAACCGCCGTAGCGGGCGACCCGGCCAAAGCGCTGAACGAGACTGGGCCAGGGCGCGAGTTCTGTGACCAGCGCAGTGGCTGAGATATCAACGCCGGCCTCGACCACTTGGGTGGCGACGATGATGCGGTCGACACCGTTCGCACAGGCATCGCGACAGAGGAAAGCCTCGCGCCACGCCGCCCGCTCGTGGCCCCTGAAGCGACTGTGAACAAGGCGGAGGTCAACGCCTTCGGCTCTTGACTTTGCCTTCAGCTTGGCCAACTCCGCGTGGACCGCGCAGGCCGCCTTGACGGTGTTGGCGACGACGAGCGTGATGCGGCCATGGCCATCATCCGCGGATGCCCTGTGCGCGTCCCAGGCCGCGTCAGCCCATGCCTTGGGCTCACGGACGTCGGAGCGGAGTGCACATGGCTTCTGGACGGCGCAGAGGCCTTGGTCTCGAGCACTGGCAGCGAGACGGAGTTGCGTGCCACGCAGGCTGTCCACCATCGCCTTGGTGTCGACGCTCGCGAGCCAGTCGGGTTGCAGGGTCGCGCTCATCCACCACGTCAGACAGGGGCGCAGCCCCTTGGCTCGGTCGTCGTCGCGGAACTGTTGTAGCTGTGCGGAGGTCGCCAGGCCGACATCCATCAACTGCACCTCGTCCATGATCCATAGGCAGTCGCTATTGAGTAGGCCGAACTCCATCGGCCAGCGGGCACGTGGCGCGGCGTAGCCGCGGTTGAGGGCACGAGAGAGAAGCATGTCCTGAGTGCCGATGAGAACGGCGCATTCCTCTGGATGGAGGATCCAGTCGCCCGCGTTCGAGCCGCCCATCAGAACATGGACTCCTACCTTTCCCTGATGCCCCTCCGGATCGCCGTCCCAGAGCCTCCCCGTGGCCTGGACCAGTCTTTGGGCTTCAGCTTGTGTCTGGTCAACGAGGACGCGCATGGGAAGGCACCAGACCAGTCGTCGGGGCCAGGAGTCGTCCTGCCTGACGACGCGATGGTAGAGCCATGCCGAGAGAACGCCAAGGGTCTTGCCAAGCCCGGTGGGTATACGTATGAAGCGGCTATGGCAGCGGGAGTCCCGTGCCAGGCTTTCCTGCCACGCATGGGGCGCAGCCAGGCCTGTCGTCGCTGAGAACCAACCACGGTAGTCATCCATAGCGGTCATCCTTCCCGAGGCTTGGGGAGACTCCTGTGAACACGTCCGGGCGGACAAGGCATGCCAGTCACACCGCTGAGCACACCTGCCGACGCGGCTTTGCCGAGGTCGTGGAGCCAGCCGGCGGCGCGGGCCCATCCTTCTGAGTGGAAGGGTGCCGCGAAATCTGCGGCGCGGGTGGCGACGTGGTGCAGGTGGTCGGCGAGGGGCTGCCATGCCGACGGGGGGCGGTCGGGCTTGCTGTGCGCGAAGCTGCCTTGAAGCAGTTGCTGCATGGTCTGCGGGCCTCCCATCCCGGACGTCTGGCTCTCTCCACAGGAGCAAGATTGCCGTCGTTTCCGTAACTGCAAGTGCCTTTGGCTCAGAAAGGACCGTTCGAGTCACCGGCCGTCGCGGCGACGGCCGTGGTCCGGCCGCATGGCGGTGCCCATGGCGGGCGTCTATGGGAGCGAGTGTAAGGCTGGACCCCGGACAAAACGTGTCCTGGTGGACGGGTGCGATGAGAAAAAGTGGATCTTCCGGCAACGGCGCAGTGCCGGTGAAGACGGGGGAGAGCATGGACGTGGATCTCCCCACGGCACACCTCCCGGTGGGGACGACCCTGGGGCGGTGCCTCCATCCCGGAGGCATGCCGAAGACAGCTCTGCCGCGAAGAAGCACAGAAGGCGCAGGAGGGAGTGGGTGACCGCTTCCACTCGCCAACCGTCCTCTCTTGCACTACCTGCGCCTCGTTGCGGCAAGTCCCTCCGTCGTCTTACGCCCTGACCCGACCTATTCACGCGCCGCGCGGCGGCTCTTGAACAGGTCACCCTTCGGGCTTCGACGCGAGGCACTTGCGACCTCTTGCTCAGGGTTAGCCTTGAGCAAGCGGCGCGTAGCGACGCGCGTCGAAACTTGCGCCGCATCGCAGTGCGGCGCAAGTGGATTGTGAGC
>JAAYZO010000789.1 GCA_012514865.1 Lentisphaerota bacterium
CCACATGGCATTCGCGCCAGGATCGGTTATGCACCTAAAGACAAGACATGGGCCCATTGTCGCTATCGCGGGTCGCATGAAGCAGAAGAAATTGGCGGTAGCCGACATAACCCGCCCCAGTCGTGAGTGACTGAGGCGGGCGCATGGTTGGGCGATCTCACTCGAGCGGGAGGTCAGTCGGTGTCGGGTCGAGCGGTGCGGCGGGTGGCTCCTGGGTGGGGGCCGGGATGACGTCCGGTGGCAGGAGCTCCGTCGCCGTGGGCAGGGCTGTTGCGCTGGGGAGCGCTGGGACCGTTGCCGGCAGAGGTGTCGTAGTCGGCGTTTCGGTTGGCCAGGGAATGGCGGTTGGGATGGGCGTGCTGGTCGGCCAAGGCGTGCTAGTGGGCAGGGGGAGGTCTTCGACGATAAGCTGGTCAAGCCACCATCCGTCGGCCACCGAGCTACTCCCGGCCAACGGCGTCGTAGTCTGGAGACGGAAGCGGAGCAGGACGACGGCGCCGCGGAAGGCGGTCAGGTCGAGGGCGCGCTCGGTCCACTCGGCGGGCAGGGCGGGCTGCAGGTCGAGGGCGAGCCAGGACAAGCCGCCATCGAGGCTGAGCTCGACAGACGCCAGGTCGCCTGCCGGCAGGGAGCCGCGCTGCCAGAAGGACAGGC
The DNA here is from genome assembly GCA_012514865.1 of Lentisphaerota bacterium. Lineage (GTDB taxonomy): Bacteria > Verrucomicrobiota > Lentisphaeria > Oligosphaerales > JAFGRS01 > JAGVUW01. The sequence continues at coordinate 655 of JAAYZO010000789.1, forward strand.
GCGGTTGGAGCGCCAGGCGCAGGTCGAGCGGCGTGGTGAGTGTGAAAGTGCTATTCATGGTAGGCTGCGTAGAGCCAGCCCACCAGGCGCTGCTCCCATGCAAGCCCGTACCTGGAACGAACTGCCAGGCGCCGTCGGGCAGCCAACCGGTCGGGCTGTCGAGCGGGTCGACGAAGGGCAGGGGGAGCGGCAGCGGCGTGGCGGTCGGCGTGGCGGTCGGCATCAGCGTCGCGGTGGGGATCGCCGGGACATTCGTTGGCGCCTCGCCGGTCGGAGTGGGCGTGTCTTGCACGTCCAGGGTCGGCGTCGCGTCGGGCAGGACGGGCGTTTCCACGCCAGGCGTCGGGGTTGCCTGTTCCTGTGGCGTGGGGGACGGCAGTTGCGCAGTCGGCTCGACGGCGAAGGCATCCAGCGCGATGGTGCCCTCGAGGGCGACGACGCGCAGGGTGTGGGCGCCGGGCGGGAGGGTGAGGTAGGCACGGGCGCCGAAGACCGTGTCGGCGGCGTAGGCGTCGACTTCAAACAACAGCTGTCCGTCGCCCTCGACGGCGAAGCGGCCGAGGGCGGGATGCTGGAGGTAGACGATTTCAAGCTGTCCGCCGCTGACGGCCAGCGTGAGGCTCTCGTCGGGCATGCCGCTGCTGTAGAGATACACCCCGCCGCTGGCCGCGTCAGTCGGATGCGCCGTCCAGGCGCCGGTCTGCGTCACGCGCGCGTCCTCGGCTTCGACGAGTTCTAATCCCTCGCCCAGGGGCAGCGGCGCGGCAGTCGCAGCCGGCGGGACAGTGGGCGTGTCGGTGAGGAGCAGCGGTGCGGTCGCCACCAGGGTCGGCTCAAGGGTCAGGTGAGACGTCGCGGCGGCGGTCGGCTCAAGGGATGGTGTCGCCTGGGGCGGCAGGTCGGCCAGGCGTTGAACGGCCAGGGCGTCGAGGGCGATGGCGCCGTCGAGGGCGACCAGGCGCGCGACATGCGTTCCCTCACCCAGCCCCTCGACCCGCGTTCGGATGCCGAACACGCTCTCAGGTGCGGCGCCGTCAACCGTCTGCTGCGCCACGCCGTCCACTTCGACGGCGAAGCGGCCGAAGGCGGGATGCTGGACGTAGACGACCTCCAGCCATGTCCCCTCAAAGCCGAGGCTCAGGCTGTCGCCGGCAGCCCCGCTGCTGTAGAGATACGCTCCGCCGCTGGCAGCGTCCGACGGCTGCAGGGTCCAGGCGCCGTCGCGGCGCACGGCCGGGTCGTCGCTTTCGAGATACGCTACTGCCACCACTGGAGTGGGAGTGACGGGAAGCGTTTCGTCGGCCAGAGCGCTGATTTGCAGTGCGCCCGCACCGCAGTCGACACCTGTCAGACTCAGGCTCGGTTGGTACTGCACTGTCACGTTGTCCAGCCGGATGCCTTCCAGCCCGTTGCCGGTCTTGTCCCACACATCGAGCGTCGCATGGTCCCAGGCGCGGGCCGTCGGCCCCTGTAGCGTATAGGTCGCCAGCGGCGCATTCCCCGGCAGCGTGAAGCTGCACAGCAAGGCGTCGCTCCAGTCTGGCGTGTGAAGCACCAGCACCACCTCTTTCGGCGCGCTGCTGGTGTTGCCCAGTTGGACGCTCGCATTCAGCGGCGCACCGGCCGGCAGGCGGTAGAAGGTGTCCTGCCAGACGCTGTTGTCGGTGTCGTCATCCCAGAAGGTCAGGACCCCGCCACTGACGCTGTGGCCGGCCATGTCGTAGAAGTTCCATTGGTTCTTCCCGCCGGTGAAATCGCCGTTACGGATGAGGTTGAAATTGGTCGGGGCTTCGGGCACGACGCACTCCACGCCCGTCACGCTCAAGCCCGGCTGGTACTGGACGTCGACATTGTCCAGCCGGATGCCTTCCAGCCCGTTGCCGGTCTTGTCCCAGACCGCCACCATGGCGTGTTCCCAGGCGGCATCGGTGCGTCCGCGCACGGTGTAGGTGGCCAGCGGCGCATTCGCCGGCAGCGCGAACCAGCACATCACCGGGTCGCTGTTCCAGTCCTGGTCGTGCAGCACGACCATGACCTCCTTCGGCGCGCTACTGGTGTTGCCCAGTTGGACGCTCGCATTCAGCGGCGCACCGGCCGGCAGGCGGTAGAAGGTGTCCTGCCAGATGCCGTTGTCGGTGTCGTCGTCCCAGAAGGTCAGGACCCCGCCGCTCACCGTGTGCCCCGCCATGTCGTAGGCGTTCCAGGCGGCCTCGCCCGCGGCGAAGTCCCCGTTGCGCGCCAGGTTGAGGGTGGCCGGCGCTTCGGGCACGACGCACTCCACCCCCGTCACGCTCAGCCCGGGCTGGTATTGGACGTCGACGTTGTCGAGGCGGATGCCTGCCAGCCCGTCGCCGGTCTTGTCCCAGACCGCCACCATGGCGTGTTCCCAGGCGGCCGCGGTGCGGCCGCGCACGGTGTAGGTGGCCAGCGGGGCGCCAGGCGGCAAGGCGAACCAGCACATCACCGGGTCGCTGTTCCAGTCCTGGTCGTGCAGCACGACCATGACCTCCTTGGGCGCGCTGCTGGTGTTGCCCAGTTGGACGCTCGCATTCAGCGGCGCACCGGCCGGCAGGCGGTAGAAGGTGTCC
>JAAYZO010000790.1 GCA_012514865.1 Lentisphaerota bacterium
CAGAACTCTGTTCCCGTGACGCCCGTCCGTGTTGGTCCGTGCGCGTCCGTGTGCGTCCGTGTCTGGAGCGCGGCGGGCCGCGTGGACGCGGCCCCCGGGCGGCTGTGGGCCGCCGCCGCGTGGTCGCGGCCGCCGGAGCGGCTGTGGGCCGCCGCGGACACGGCCGAGACGGCCGTGCCACTCTTCGGAGCGGCTGTGGGCCGCCGCCGCGTCAGCCTGGACGCGGTTTCTGCTCGGCTGGCCCGGGGCGTGTTGTCGGGGTAGATTACCGCGTTGCGTTCCCGGGGCCGCGTTTTGTCCCGTGTGAGGTCGGGTGTTGGCGTCGACGCGCGGTGCCCCTGCGAGTGTTATGGCTGCCGGCGGGCGTATGGCGGCCAGGACTGGAGTGAGCCTTGTGAACCACGGCACAGGCAGTGGGTCTAAGCCGGGAAAGTCGGCGCATTGGACTGACCGGCGCGGCTTCAGCCGGTTCACGCACGACGGCCGTCGTCCGACGCCATCGGAGCGTCGTCGTGAGGAGGCTCTGGAGGACTGGTATGGTCCCGAGGAGGCGCCGGGCGAGATTGCGGCGCATCGTTCGCCGCCGCGGCCGGTGGGTGCGGTGCTGGATGATGTGCTGAGTCGCCTGGGCATGGGCGATGCGGTGGTCCTGGAGAAGATCCAGGCGCAGTGGGCGGAGCTGGTCGGTGCCGATGTGGCGCGGCGGGCTCGGCCGAGTGGGTTGCGCGGGACGGCGCTGACCGTGGCGGTGAGCAGTCCGACCTGGCTGTATGTTCTCGAGCGCGAGCATCGCGTCAAGATTACCGAGCGGCTGAAGGCCGCCACGGGCGGCGCGGTCGTGCAGGTGTTCTTCGTGCCGCAGGGCCGTCTGCCGCATCAGGGCGGCGCTGCCGGGCGGTAGCGTTGGTGGTCGTGGGTCACGGCGGTCGCAGCGATTGGCTGGGGCGGTCGTTTATCAGGAGTGCGAGGCGATGGCCACAGCGGGAGCATCACGCCGCGGTCCGTGGGCGGCGTTGTCGCGTTGGGCGGCGGTGCTGTGTCTGACGGCGGGTCTGGCGCGGTGTATGGACGACGCGGTGCTGCTGGATCAGCCGCCGCGGGTGCCGGCGCCGACGGCGCTGGACAAGTACATCAGCCGCAAGGTCGTCGAGATCATCTCGCAGACGCACTATGCCAAGCATCCGGTCGATCAGGACTACGCGATGCAGTGGTATGCGGAGTACTTCCGCCAGCTCGACCCGGGGCGGATGTTCTTCGTGCAGGCCGACCTCGACGACTTCCGCAGTCATGAGAAGGTCCTGGGCGACCTGGTCCTGCGTCAGGGCAGCATCGACATCGCCTTCGAGATCTACGAGCGCTATCTGCAGCGCGTGCAGGAGTGGGCGCGGTACTCGCTGGCGCGTCTGGCGGAGCCGATTGACCTGAATGGCGCCGAGACTGTCCCCATGGACCGGCGCGAGGCGGCCTGGCTGGCAGACCGCGCGGCGCAGGAGGACCTCTGGCGGCGCCAGTTGGTCAACCGGCTGCTGGTGGAGGTCCTCGCCGACGAGTCCGAGCAGGACGCCCCGGTATCGTCCGTGCAGCCGGGAGTGCCGGTGGAGGCCGATCCGCACGCCGTGCTGCCGCCGGTGGGGGCCGCGCCGGCGGCGGCGGCGCCGGCGGCGGTCGCGGCCGTGCCGCTGGCGCGTCGGCCGCCGCTGGAGCGCGTTGGCGAGTCGTACCGTCGGTTTGTCAAGCGCAAGCTCGAGGTGGAGAGCACCGAGATCGTCGAGATCTTCCTGAACTCGCTGACGCATCTGTACGACCCGCACTCGGCCTACATGGCGCCGGATGCCGAGGACGACTTCGACATCACCATGCGTCTCTCGCTGCAGGGCATCGGCGCGGTGCTGACGACGAAGGACTCGTATGTCGAGATTGTCGAGGTGATGCCGGGCGGTCCGGCGGCCCGTGATGGCCGTCTGAAGGCCGGCGATCGCATCCTGGCGGTGGCCCAGGGCGACGACCCGCAGAATCCGGTCGACGTCGTCGACATGCCGTTGCGCAAGGTCGTGCGCATGATCCGCGGTCCGAAGGGCACGCGGGTGCTGCTGACGGTGCAGGTGGCCGGCGGCAGTGCGCCGACGCTGGTGGACATTGTTCGTGACAAGGTCGAGCTGAAGGAGCAGGCAGCGAAGCTCGAGGTGCGTCAGGCGGTCCCGGTCGAGGCGGGGGGTGTCGGCGCCCGCGTGGCGGTGATCAGCCTGCCGAGTTTCTATCTCGATTTCGAGGGCCGCCGCGACGGCGCCGAGGACTACGCCAGTTGTACGCGTGACGTGCAGCGTCTGCTGGCCGAGGCGGCGCAGGAGCCCCTTGGCGGCGTCATCCTGGACCTCCGGGGCAATGGCGGCGGAGCCTTGGACGAAGCGGTTCGTCTGGCCGGTTTCTTTGTGGACAAGGGCCCGGTGGTGCAGGTGCGCGACTACCGCGGCACGGTCAAGCGCCGTGACGACACCGAGGCCGGCAGTCTGTACGACGGCCCGCTGGTGGTGCTGGTGGACAAGCTCAGCGCCTCGGCCTCCGAGATCGTGGCGGCGGCGTTGCAGGACCACCGCCGGGCGGTGATCGTCGGCGAGTCCTCGACGCATGGCAAGGGCACGGTCCAGACCGTCTACGGCCTCGACCGCCAGTTGGAGCGCACCATGCTGTTCCGGGGTCAGCGCGGCGGTTCGGTGAAGTTCACCATCCAGAAGTTCTACCGTGTCAACGGGGGCTCGACGCAGGTCCGCGGCGTGGTCCCGGATGTGCGTTTTGCCTCCTTCACCGACCACATGGAGCTGGGCGAGGCGTCGATGCCGCACGCGTTGCCGTGGGACGAGATCGAGGCCCTGCCGGTGGTGGCAGCGACCGACGTGACGCCGTGGCTGGGCGAGCTGCAGCAGCGCTCCGCGGCGCGTCAGGCGGCGAGTGCGGAGTTCGCGGCGATGGCGGCTGACATTGCGCGGTTTGCCGAGCGCCGCAAGCAGAAGGAGCTGCCGCTGAATCTCGAGGCCAGGCGGGCCTTGCAGAAGGAAGAGGAGCAGTGGGCGCGCCGTCTGCGCGAGCAGTCGCGTCAGCGCCAGTCCAGCGCGGCGAAGGCGTTGGCGGAGGAGGCGCCGCTGCCCGACCTCGTCCTGGACGAGGCGGTTCAGATCATGGCCGACCTGATCGCCCTGCATCGCGGCGCCTTGACGGCGGCGCCGCCGGTGGCCGCGCAGGCGGCGCCGGCCGGGGTCGTCGCCGAGTAGCCGCGCGGCCGTGCGGGGCATTTCCGCAGTGTCAACTCACCACCCGGCCGAGGCGGTGGCCGTCCTGGACGGCCTGTGTCGGCCTTCGGGAG
>JAAYZO010000791.1 GCA_012514865.1 Lentisphaerota bacterium
ACGAGGCTCGTGGACACCCTCATTGCCATCGCCGCACTGCCGGCCGGTCGACCCCTGGGGCAGGGCGCCAAGCTGGCGCTATGCCGCCTGCGGCTGCACGCTGGCGCCGACGGCGTTGCCTACCCTTCGCGTGAGACGCTGGCCCGGGAGTTGGGCACGTCGAGGCGGCAGGTAAACGTGTATCTGGCCGAACTGGAACAGGCCGGCGCCATCACAGCCGAGGGCAGGACCGGCGGCACTGTGACCCGCTGGAAGCTGGATCCGTTGTTCCTCGCCGCTGCCATCGAGACGCACCGGGAGAGGATGAAAAAGGCCCGGGCAGAACAGGCCGAACGTGGGAAGCATGGTTCCCACGTGTCACGTGGGAAGGACGGTTCCCGGGTACGTGGGAAGGATAGTTCCCACCACGTGGGAAGCATGGTTCCCACAGAAACGGGTATTGAAACGGGTATGATTGAAACAAAGACCCCCAATCCCCCAGAGGGGGCTGGGGAACCTTTGATCGAATCAGAAGACCAGGAAGGGAAAGACGCGCTGGTACAAGCCCAACCGCCAATCGTTGATCCATGGACGCGACTTGCAGACCCGGAGACGATCCAGACCATCATACGGCGCCTGACTGCATCCGACGCCACGCCTGCCCACCTAGCCGCATGGCGCGCCGCTGCCCGTGACCTGGCCGCCAGGAACGCCGACTTCGAGGCCGTCCGCGGCGCCATCAACAAGCGGGTCAACGACGAAGAGACGAAGTTCGCGCCCAAGCTGCCGGCGGCAAACCGGCTCAATGCACAGTGGTTTTTGTCCCTCGTTCAGCACTACAACACGGCCGGGGACCGCTGACCACAGGAGAGACCATGGGACTGCGATCACGACGCAAGGGGCAACGCGGGGAGCGCGAAGCGGCAGAGGCCCTGGCCGCTATCGGTGTCGCCGCCCGACGCACCGGCCAGACCTGCGGCACAGACGCGCCAGACGTCGAGACCGCGTTGCCTGGCGTGCACGTCGAGGTCAAGCGCTGCGAGCGCCTGAACCTGTCCCAGGCCCTCGGGCAGGCCACGCGTGACGCCGGGCCGTGCCGGACGCCTATCGTCGTCCACCGCGCCAACGGCAAGCCATGGATGGTGACGTTGCGGCTGTCAGACCTCCCGCGCCTGGCGCGCGCCGTCGTCGAGGCCCTCGCCGCCATCGTCCCGCCGCTCTGACCGGACCCGAGGGCACCCTCGCGAGCGTCCCGGCCAGTTTGTCCCGTAGCCCACCCACCGGCGCGGGCGCGCGCCGGTCCCGCAGCCCCTCCTCGGTTCGTCCTTGCCGAGGAGGGGTTTTTCGTTGCGCGCGCTGGATTCTCCTGCTCCAGCAGGGCCGCTGAATCTCAGCAAATCTAAACAGGGCGACCCCGCCGGGCAGGGACGCGTCGTCGGCGCCGGTGCGGGTGCCAGATTTCTGTCACGTGGGGAATTCCCCACCTGACGCCCGAGGTTGCCGTGTCACCTTAAGGGCCCGGCCGTGACCAGACCGCCAGGACGCCGTCTGGCCCGGGCCGGTGCCCTCCTGGCGCGTCCGCGCGCCCCGGCCGGGTCGAGACTCACCGGGAGCGCTCCGCGCCCGTGGCGGGCGTCCTGCATGGCCTGGCGGGGGCCGTGGCGGGGATCATCACCCATCTCATCGTCCGCCTCGGCGTGACGCCGCCCTCTGTACCCCCGTCGATGGTGCCTCGGTAGCGCCCCAGCGCGCACTGCTCCACGCACGGCGCCCGCACGGATTCACCACCGAAAACTTTGTACCCTTTTTGGGACACTTTCTCGCGTTTTCAGGGGTCAGCAACGCCAAGCAGGGGGGAGCACCAGAAAGGCGTTTTGTGCTTGAATGGTACCCGGGACGGGGGTCGAACCCGTACTCTCCATAGGGAGAAGCAGATTTTAAGTCTGCTGCGTCTGCCATTCCGCCACCCGGGCAGGGTTGCGCCGCGGCGGTGCCGTCGCGGGGTCTGACCATACTGTGCCGAGCCGAGGCGCCGGGCGCAAGCGGTGCCCGGTGATGCCCAGGGTTGATTGAAGATCGCGTCAGTGCTCGCCTGGCCACCCTGAAGGGGTGTCAGATCGTAGCCGGGGGTCGCGCGAGAGCACGACCCCCGGAACCGCGATTCCACAAACCACGTACCCTGAAGGGGTGCCAGAACCGGACCTCCAAACAGCCCTCGGGGATGCCGGCAGTCAGCAGCGGGTAGCCGGCAGCATACGGCCGGGAGTCCGCCTACACCGACGCACCGCCGCACCGACGCACCGAGGTACGGACGTACTCGCCCTCTTCCCTTGGCGCTCTTGGCGGCTTGGCGAGAGACCTTTACCCTCCCGGGCGCGGCTGGGCCGCAACCGGCGCTGCGCAGGAGGCGCTGGCGGCGGCGGGAGTGGACAGAGTGGACATCGTGGACAGGGTGGACAATGACGATGCCGCCGCCGCAGACCGGAGCGGGGAGCCATGCGCAGGGATGCGCATGGCACCTGCCACGGAGCGGCTGGTGACAGCCGCCGCTACCCAAGAGAGCGCCACTCGGCTCGTGGCGCCCACTCCCGGCTCCACCGACGCACCGTCCACCGACGCACCGATGCACGGGCGTACGCGCCCTTTCCCCCTCTTCCCCTCTGCGTTACTCTGCGTCCTCTGCGGTGGCATCTCCTCCGTGCGACCGCCGCCGCCGCGCGGGGAGGCGTGTGGACAGGCTTGGCGCGGTTGGCTACGGTATGGCGTCGCGGCGGATCGGCGGTGCGGCGCGGGGGCTCGTGGTGCGTATGGCGAAAGCGCTTGAGCAGGTGGCGGTCCTGGGCGGCCGGGGCATGCTCGGCAGCGAGGTCGGCGCGGCGTTGCGCGCGGCCGGCCACGCCGTCCGGTCGTACGACCTGCCCGAGTGTGATGTGACCGCACCGGCGGCCCTCGAGGCGGCCCTGGAGGGCGTCACAGCGGTGGTCAACTGTGCCGCTTTCACGGCGGTCGACGCGGCCGAGTCGCAGGCGTCGCGGGCGATGGCGGTGAATGGCGAGGCCCCGGGTGTCCTGGGTCGCCTGGCGGCATCGCGCGGGATCTACGTGCTGCATGTCAGCACCGACTTCGTCTTCGATGGCGCGCTGGACAGGCCCTACCGCGAAGACGACGCAGCGCGGCCGCTGAGTGTGTACGGCGCCAGCAAGCTCGCCGGCGAGCGGGCGCTGGCGGCGGCAGGCGGCGCGCAGGCGACGGTGCGGGTGCAGTGGACCTACGGGGCGGCCGGGGCGAACTTCGTCAGCCGCTTCCTGGAGCGCGCCGCCTCGACGACCGACCTGATGATGGTGGCCGACCAGGTCGGGGCGCCGACCTGGACCGGCGATGTCGCCGCGGCTCTGGTGCACCTCCTGGCGCGCCGTGCCACCGGCCTCTTTCACTACGCCGCCGCGGGTGCGGCGACGCGCTACGAGGTCGCCGCGGCGATTCTGGCCTTGCGGGGCCTCTATGGTCGGCGCCTCGAGGCCTGCCGCACGGCCGACCTCGCCGCGGCGGCGCGGCGGCCGCTGAACTCGCGGTTTGACTGCAGCCGGGTCGACGCCATGGGCATCCCGGCGCGGCCGCCCTGGCGCGAGGCCCTGGCGCGCTTTCTGGAGACGAGCGCCTGAGGGCGCGAGCAGGCGCCGGTGGGCCGGCAGGGCCTGCGCCGATGTGAGGATGATTCGACCATGGCGACACAGACCCTCCTGGTAACTGGCGGCGCCGGCTTCATCGGCAGCAACCTCGTGCGCTTCCTCCTGGCCGAGACCGACGTGCGCGTGGTGACCCTGGACGCCCTCACCTACGCCGGCAACCTGTCGAACCTCGCCGACTGCCTCGACTCGCCGCGGCATACCTTCGTGCGCGGCAGCATCACCAGCGCCGACCTCGTGGCGCACCTGCTGCAGGCGCACCGCGTCGACGGCATCCTGAACCTGGCGGCCGAGAGCCACGTCGACCGCTCCATCCTTGGTCCGCGCGTCTTCGTCGAGACCAACGTCGAGGGCACCCTGACCCTGCTCTGCGCGGCGCGCGCGGCGGGGGTGCGGCGTTTTCTGCAGGTGTCGACCGACGAGGTCTACGGCTCGCTCGGCCCGACCGGCGCCTTCCGCGAGGGCACGCCCCTGGCGCCGAACTCGCCCTACAGCGCCAGCAAGGCCTCGGCGGATCTGCTCGTGCGGGCCTTCCACCAGACCTACGGCATGGACACGGTGACGACGCGCTGCAGCAATAACTACGGCCCCTGCCAGTTCCCCGAGAAGCTCATCCCGTTGATGATCCTGCGGGCGCGCCAGGGCCAGAGCCTGCCCGTCTACGGCGATGGCCTGAACGTGCGCGACTGGCTCTACGTGCGTGACCACTGCACGGCCCTGTGGGCGGCCTACACGCGGGGCCAGGCGGGGGCGGTCTACACCATCGGCGGCGGCTGCGAGAAGACCAACCTCGAGGTGGTGCGCGCGATTCTGCAGGCGTTGGACCGGCCCGAGAGCCTGATCGAGTTCGTGGCGGACCGCCCCGGGCACGACCGCCGCTACGCTATCGACGCGAGCCGACTGCGGGACGAGCTCGGCTGGCGCCCGGCGGTCGACTTCGACGCCGGCATCGCCGAGACGGTGCGCTGGTACCTCGAGCACGCGGACTGGCTCACGCAGGTGGCCTCGGGCGACTACCTTCACGCCTACGAGCAGCTCTACGGCCCGGGCGGCAAGGCGGCCAGGACGGTCGGCGGGGGGACGCGATGAAGGTCCTCCCCACTCGCCTGAGCGGCGTCATGGTCATCGAGCCGCGCCGCCACACCGACGACCGCGGCTGGTTCATCGAGAGCTGGGACCGCCGGCGCTATGCGGCGGCCGGCATGGACACCGACTTCGTCCAGGACAACCACTCGCTGTCGCGGCGCGGGGTCGTGCGCGGCCTGCACTACCAGGCGCCGCCGCGGGCGCAGGCGAAGCTGGTGCGCTGCACCGCCGGACGCATCTGGGATGTCGTCGTCGATATCCGCCATGGCTCGCCGACCTACGGGCAGTGGGACGCGGTCGAGCTCGACGCCGCGTCGCCGCGGATGGTCTGGGTGCCGGTCGGCTTCGCACACGGCTTTGCCGCGCTCTCCGAGCAGGCCGAGGTCCAGTACAAATGCAGCGACTACTACGCTCCGGAGGCCGCCGTCGGGATCCGCTGGGACGACCCGGCCCTCGGCATTCCCTGGCCGGTGCGCGAGCCGGTGCTCTCTGAGCAGGACCGCCGTCACCCGTGTCTGGCGGCGCTGCCGAGGCATTTCACCTTCACGCCCTGAAACGGACGACATGGGACGCCGTCGCCCGGCGGCAGGATCAGGAGGACGCTATGGAGACGCGAGTCTGGCCCGAGGACAACGGCGCGGCGCTGCTGCGCGAGAGCCTGAAGCTGGAGGCGCGGCGCTGGAACCGTCGGCATCTGGTGCCGGCCACGACGAGCGACTGGGCCGAGCTCCGAGCCGGCCTGCACCGGCGCATCCTCGAGGCGGCCGGGCTCTGGCCCGAGCCGGAGCGGCCGCCCCTCGACGTCGTCGAGCATGGCACCATCGCCCTCGAGGGCTACCGCATCGTCAAGCTCTCCTACTGCAGCCGGCCCGGCCTGCGCGTCACCGGCAACCTCTACGTTCCCGACGGCACCGGGCCTTTCCCGGGGGTCCTCGGCACGCATGGGCACTGGCCGCAGGGCAAGATCGCGGCGCGGGTGGCCTCGCGCGGGCATGTCCTGGCACGCCAGGGCTTCGTCACCCTCATCGTCGACGCCTTCGGCTCGGGCGAACGCGGCACGCAGCCGGGCCAGTACGAGTACCACGGCGCCCAGATCGGCGCGGGGCTGCTCAGCCTCGGCGAGACCCTCCTCGGCGCCCAGGTCTGGGACAACCAGCGCGGCCTGGACCTCCTGCAGAGCCTGCCCATGGTCAACCCGGAACGCCTCGGCGTCACCGGCGCCAGCGGCGGCGGCAACCAGACCATGTGGCTGGCGGCGCTGGACCCGCGCATCCGCGCCGCGGTGCCGGTGGTCTCGGTCGGCACCTTCGAGTCCTATATCGCCAACCCGAACTGCATCTGCGAGGCCCTCCCCGGCGGCCTGACCCAGACCGAGGAGTGGGCCGTCCTGGCCCTGACCGCGCCCGGGGCGCTCCTCATCCTCAATGCCCTGCGCGACTCCAATGCCGCCTTCCAGGTCAGCGAGATGATGCGGTCCTTCCAGCGCGCCCAGGAGATCTACCGCCTCCTCGGCCATGCCGACCGCCTCGACTGCCGCGCCATCGACCTCACCCACGGCTACTGGCCCGAGATGCAGCGCCACATGCTCGGGTGGTTCCGCTACTGGCTCAAGGGCGAGGGCACCGGCCGGCCCTGCGAGATCCCGGCGGCCATCGAGCTGCCAGAGGCCGACCTGCTCTGCTTCCCCGACCACCAGCGGCCGCCCGAGGTCGCCTCGATCACCGCCTACGCCAGCGCCCGCGGACCGCAGCTCAAACGGGCGGCGCTGGCACAGAACGCGCCGGCGCCGGCGCGCCGTCGCGACCTCGCCGCACGCCTCGGCGCCGACCTGACGGCGCCGGCGGCCTACCAGAGCGGCCGCCGCGCTGCTGGACTGGGCGCCGGACGGCATCTGGAGCGCTTCACCCTCGAGGGCCCCCGCGGCGCTCTGCTGCCCTGCCTGCTCGTGCGCGGACAGCCCGGCGCGGCGCCGGGGACACTCCTGGCGGTCCATGCCAAGGGCAAGGCCGGCGCCCAGGGCGAGGCGCTCGTGCGCGACGCCCTGGCGGCCGGCAGGCAGGTCTGCCTGGTCGACCTGCGCAATCAGGGCGAGTCGCGTTGGGACGCCGGCCAGGTCCGCCCGGACCACGAGGCGGCCCGCACGGCCCTCTGGCTCGGCCGCACCATGATCGGCGAGTGGGTTGAGGACATCCTCGCGGTCGCCGGTGCCCTGGCTGCCGAAGGCCCGGTCAGCCTGGCGGCCTGGGGCGAGCCGGCCGTCGCGGCTCTGGCGGCAGCGGCTCTGGGCGGCCGTGCCTTCGAGCGGGTCGCGGCGCATGGCTGCCTGGCGAGCTACGTCCTCGAGGGCAGCGCCCAGGCGCAGTCCATGAGCATCTTCATCCCCGGCATCCTGCGCTGGGGCGACGTCAGCCTGATGGCGGCCCTGGCCGAGGTGCCGGTCGAGCTGCAGGTCCCCGTCAGTCCGGCCGGGGCGCCTCTGGACGCGGCCGCCGCCGCGGCCCTGCAGCAGGAGATCGCCGCCCTGGCCGCCGGCATGGGCCTGAACAGCGCGGTCAGCGTCCGCGCCGCGGAGGCCTGAGCGCCGCCGGGATTTCTTGCCTTGGCCTCTGGACGCGGCGCGCGGAGGCGTTGTATAGTGACCCCCGAGGGTCACGCGATCATGGGGACGGGAGGCGCCTGCGGGCGCGCCTGACCGGGGTCTGTGGTCGTGTGGGGCTGCCCGTGGGTGTCGCCTGGATGGGAGCCAGGCGGCGCTCGGAGTCGAGGGGCGCCGAGAAAGGAGCCGGGCTATGGAGGGATTCCTGGGGATCACGCTGGCGATTGTCTGGATGGTCCTGGCTGGAGTTGTAGGGGCCGTCATCACGGTCTTCATGATACGCCGAGATCAGAAGACCCTCATCCGGCAGGTCGAGGCCCTGCAGAGGCAGCTCGACCGCCTCGAGCGCGCCGGGCGCGGCGCCCCGCCCGCCGCGAGCGCCGCCCCGAGTGCCACCGCTGCGGCCGCACCGCTGGCACCCGCCGTGGCGCCGGCACCGCCGCCGCCCACGCCCACGCCGGCCGCCACGGCGGCCGCACCGCCACGACCGCCGCCCCTGCCGCCGCCTCTG
>JAAYZO010000792.1 GCA_012514865.1 Lentisphaerota bacterium
AGGGGTGCCAGATCGTAGCCGGGGGTCGCGCGTGAGCACGACCCCCGGAACCGCGAACCCACACACCACGCACCCTGAAGGGGTGCCAGAACCGGACTTTCAAACAGCCCTGCCGCGGCCCGCCCGCCGTCGGCGACCGGCCGGCCCCATCCCCGACAGCCCCCGCGCTGTCCCCGGCGTCGCTCGCAGTACCCTGGTGTCCTGAGGCTATGGCGTCGGTGTCTCCCGGAAAGGCTCGCCGCAGACCCTCGTGCCGCCGCCGTTCCCCGGCGCCCCCGGCGCCTGCCCGCCCCCGCCGTCCCCCGCTTGTCCCCAGTGTCCCCAGTGTCCCTTGAGTCCCTTGCGTTCCTTGAGTCCCTTGCGTCCCTTGAGTCCCTTCCTGCCCCCCCGCGCCCCCGAATCTCTCGCATGCTCTTGATCTTTTGGACAGAATCAGTTATCTTTTGGACAGAATTGGATGAGAGCGCCTGCGAGAGGCCACGCCGTCGGTCTACCATCATGGTGCAGTTCGCTGGACAGGACCGCTGCCAGATCGACGCCAACGGGCGACTTCGACTCGGCCCGCGTTTTGCGGCCGAGTTCGAGCGCCTCGGCGCCGCCGTGATGCTGCACGCCCACGCCGAGGGGGCTCTGGGCGTCTACCCGCAGGCGGTCTGGGCCGACATGGCACGCCCCGAAGACGAGGCGGTGCCGCAGCTCCTCAGCGACATCCGCCTGCGCCGGACGGCGCGCACGATCTGGCCCTGGACCGAGCCCGAGCGGGTCTCCAACCAGGGCCGCATCACCATCCCGCATGCCTTCCGCGACCTCCTCGGGCTCACCCCCGGCACCGAGGCCGCGGTGATCGGCTGCGGTTGCCGCCTGGAAATCTGGAATGCCGAACGCTGGGCCGCCGAGATGACGCTGGTCTTCGAACACGACCGCCGCCGCGCCGAAGCCCAGATGGCCGCCGAACTGCGGACGCCCGAGACGACGACCTGAGACCGCAAGGAACGACCCGTACAGCCCGAAGGAGAACCACGGTGAGCCTTGCACCTAACCTCGAGACCTGGAAACGCCGCTTCGGCGTCTGCCTCCTGGCGGCCCTGGCGGCGCTGCTCCTGACCGGCGCCCGCGAGGTCACTCAGGAGTACCGTCGCCACGAGGCGCGTCTCGACCAGGTCCAGGCCCAGATGGCCGAGTGGAGCTGCCACCTCGCCGGGATCTCCTCCAACGACCGCGGGCGCGACGACGCCGCCCGCCACGCGCTCTTCCTGGTGCGGACGTGCTGCCGGCCATCACCCCAACGCTAGACTCGCCCGCGCCCCCGCCCGACCCGGCCGCGGTCCCCGCCGACCGCGCCGCGGCGCCACGCCACGCCACCCGCCTCACCATCCTCCTCTTCGGCTTCTGCCTCTGGGCTGTGGTCATCGTCCTGCGCCTCGGTCAGTTCATGATCGTCGACCGCGACCGCTACCTCGAGGCCATGTCCCGCGAAGCGCTCTTCACCGGCGTCGTTCCTGCCGGCCGCGGCCGCATCCTCGACCGCGACGGCCGTCCGCTGGCATGGTCGGAGCGGGTCTTCAACATCCACTGGCACCTGCCGCGCGATCGCGCTCAGGCCGAGATGCTCCGCGACCGCCTCGACCGCGAGCCCTGGCTCACCGCCGCTCTGCCGCGGCCCCTCCCCGAGGACTGCCTCGGCCAGCGCCTCCAGCTCGCCCGCGACCTCCCCGCGGCGCAGGCCGTGCGCCTCGAGGCCCTCTCCGACCTCGTCCCCGGCCTCGAGGTCACCGCCGCCTTCCGCCGCCATGTCGTCGACGACCCGGCCCTGCGGCCTCTGATCGGCGCCGTTGCGAGCGCCCCCGATGGCACCGAGATCGGCATCAGCGGCCTCGAACGCGCCCACGACGACATCCTGCGCGGCCTGCCGGGGTCCTTCCGCGTCATGCTCGACCGCGAGGGCCGCTGGCTCCCGGAGACCTGGCGCAAGGTCGGCGAACTCCGTCCCGGCTACGACGTGCAGCTCCCCCTGCGCGGCAGCCGCAGCGCGGAGGCGTCGCCATGAGCACCAGCGCCAAGACGGATGGCGACCACCCCCGGCGCCGGGGGCTGTCCCGCGCCGCCCTCGCCTTCATCGGCGTCAGCATCTGGGGCTGCTGGGCTATCCACAGCGCCTGCCGCAATGCCTACAGCAGCCAGCACTTCACCTCACGACAGGTCCTCTGGGTCCTCCTCGGCACCACCGCCCTGGCCCTCTGCGCGCACCTCACGCCCGCCTGGTACCGCCGACACCTCCCCTGGCTCGTCGTCGCGGCGTGGGTGCCCCTCGCCGTCGTCCTCGTCCTCGGCATCCGCATCAACGGCATGCGCGGCTGGTTCGCCTGGCATGGCTACTTCCTCCAGCCCAGCGAACTCGCCAAGCCGGTCTTCGTCCTGAGCCTGGCGCGACTCCTCGAACGCCACTCCGCCTCGCCGGGCTCCTGGCGCGACGCCCTGCCCATGGCCGCCCTGGTCGCCCTCTGGGGCCTCCCCATCGCCCTCCAGCCGGATTTCGGGTCGCTCCTGATCTACGCCCTCACGGCCGTCCTCCTCTTCTGGGGCTTCGGCGGCCGCACCCGCCACCTGGCCTTCGCGGCCGCCGCGGTCCTGCCCGCCATCGGCGTCGTCCTCTGGCGCTACCCCTACGTCTGGCGACGCATCACCGCCTTCCTCAACCCCGACAGCGTCGCGCGCAGCGCCGGCTGGCATATCATCCAGTTCCGCCGCACTCTGGCCTCCGGCGGGCTCTTCGGGCGCGCCTGGGAAGAGGGCCTGTGGTCCCGCGCCTACCTGCCCCTCGGGCACAGCGACTCGGTCTTCGCCAGCACCGCCGAGAAGGTCGGCTTTGTCGGCATGCTGCCCCTCCTCTTCATCATCCTGGCCCTCGTCATCTACGGACACCACCATGCCTGTCGCGTCCACGACCGCTTCCGCGCCGCCGTCATTGTCGGCATGACCGGCATGCTCGTCACTCAGGCCTTCGTCCATCTCAGCGTCAACCTCGGCCTCATGCCACCCACCGGCATCACCCTGCCGCTGGTCAGCTACGGCGGCAGCTCGCTGATCTCCAGCATGGTCGCCTTCGGCATCGCCGAGGCCATGATCCGCGGCGAGGGCCGCGGCCCCGCCGCCCTGTAACCGCCGTGGGGCTGTTTGAAGAGCGCGGCGGCGCTCACTCGGTCACCCTGGAGGGGTGCCAGATCGTAGCCGGGGGTCGCGCGCAGCCCGACCCCCGGAAACGCGGATTGCACGCCATGCACCCTGGAGGGGTGCCAGAACCGGACTTTCGAACAGCCCCGCCAGAATGAGGGCGCGGGGCTGAGAGAACGAAGGTGCACAAGACTGCCCGTTCGACGGTTGACAACGCGTGACAT
>JAAYZO010000793.1 GCA_012514865.1 Lentisphaerota bacterium
AACAGGCCACCCTTCGGGCTTCGACGCGAGGCACGTGCGGCCTCTTGCTCAGGGCTAACCTTGAGCAAGCGGCGCACCGCGACGCGCGTCGAAACTTGCGCCGCAACGAGGTGCGGCGCAAGTGGACTATGAGCGAAGCATCCGCGCTTCGCGACTAATCCAGGTTAGGGTGTTGTGGACTCGCTCGGCTTGCTTCTCGAAGCGCCTCAGGACGTCCCGGATGGAGAAGCTCCTATGGTCCAGCAGGTAAGAGTGGATGGTGTCATCGAAGCGCTGGTACCACGTCGCGGGTACGCCGCGCCTGCCGACCACGGCGCCGACGATGCTTCCGGCGGTCGCCGCCGTGCAGTCGTTGTCCATACCCATGGCGACTGTCTCGCCGATCACCCGCGTGAAATCGGTCTTGCCGATCGTTATTCCCCACACGGTCAGGCAGGCGTTGTTGATCGTGTGGACGGGGTGCATCCCTTTAAAGTGCTGCTCCACGGCCTCCCGGGCCTGCCTGTAGTCCCGGATGTCCGGAGCGACACGCAGCGCCCAGCGGACGGCTTTGTGCAACGCGCAGTGTGCGGGTATCTCCGTGAGGCCGATGCGCAAGGCCTCGACGGGATCATCCACCGCAAACGCCGCCGACACAGCGGCCGCAAAGAACATCTCGCCATAGATCCCCTGGCGGCGATGGCTCAGATAGGCGTCCCGGTAAGCCATCGATGCCGCCTGTTCGGGCCAGCCCGGAGCCATGTATCCCCACGGGTCGGCCCGGATAGAGGCGCCGATCCACTCGCAATAGGGATTGTCCTGGGCGCCCGCCCGACTCGCGGGGATGCCGTTCTTGAGGTTCTCGAGGGCCACATGCTCGGCGGTACAGGCGTAGGGCAGGTACTTCAGCCACGATGCGCCGACGTCGGCCGTCGAGAACTCGGGGCCGTACTCCTCCGCGATCAGGAGCCCAAGGAGCGTGTAGATGATGTCGTCGTCGACAGGCACGCCGCACATCTTCTGGCGGCTGTAGTCCTCCCGCAGGCTCATCGAGTAGCGTTTTGTCTTGGGCTCGGGCACGGTGCCCCAGTAGTCGGTCGGCGGGAACGCGTCCCCATTCTCCGCCGCCAGCGCCTGCATCTTCTGGATCGGCCAGAACTCCACCGGCGCGCCCAGCGTGCAGCCGGCCATCCGTCCCAGCAGGGCGCCTGCCAGCCGGTCCCTATAGACAGCCGGGTTCACGCCGGTCCATAGGCGTCGGGGGCCTCGCGGGCGGAGGGCGCGGATGGCCTTCGGGTCGTTGGGCTCTTTCGCAGCAAGCCCAGGATCGGGCGACAGCGCCTGCAGTTCACGAAGGGCCGATCGCAGCGCCCGCTCGGCCCGGGCCAGCGGCCCGCCGATGCCCGTGGCGCCGTACTCCGCCTGGAGCTGCGCCTGCAGGGCGAGCGACTCGGTCAGCCTGTGGAAGTCCGGCAGCCGCGGGTACTTACTCATTCGGCACCGCCTCCGTGTCGTCAAGGACCTCCTGCAGCCACGGGATCGAGTCTGAGGCGCCCGGCCGGGTCACGGCGATGGCTGCGGCATGGCATCCGAGCGCCAAGGCCTTGGCCGGCAGGCCGGTCCGCAGCAGTTCAGCGAGGAAATACCCGATGAACGTATCCCCCGCCGCGGTCGTATCGACCGCCCTCACGGCAAAGCCCGGGTGGCAGAGCAACCCGGATGAGTCGATGTAGGCCGCTCCCCTCCGTCCCAGGGTCAGGACCGTGGCGGCATGGGGATAGGACGCGACCATCGCGGCCCGCACACCTTCCGGCGACCTCTGGCCGGTGAGCCCTTCGGCCTCGGTCTCGTTGAGGATGAAGATATCCACGTCCTGCAATGGGCAGTCACGGACCGCCGGGGACATCGGCGCCGGATTGAACACGACCTTCAACCCCCTCCGCCGGCCCATCCGGATGGCCTCCGCCACCGCGCTGGTCTCGTTCTGAACCAGCAGGACGTCCCCCCGGGAGCACGACGTCACGGCCCGCGCCACTTCCTCCGCGGTAACCGCGAGATTCGCCCCGCCATGGACCACGATCGCGTTCTCGCCTGTCGGGGTCACCTGGATGATGGCATGGCCCGTCGGCAGGTCGGTTACCTTGAGAAGCGCGACGTCGACGCCGTCGCGCTTCAGCCGGTCGATCAGCCAGGCGGCATCCCGGCCGACGGCCCCGGCGTGCCGGGTCGGAGCGCCAGCCCGGGCGAGCGCGATCGACTGGTTGAGCCCCTTGCCGCCGGCGAAGCTGTCGTAGCGCGTGCTGGCCAGCGTCTCGCCTGGGCGCACGACGTGGTCCACCCTGGTGACGTGGTCAATGTTGACTGATCCAATGTTCAGTACATGCATCGTTGTTCAGCCAGCATCAGCCTATCTGCGTCAGTGCCGGGTGGAGCCATCGTCGTGCTGAACGGGTTCCTGTCTCTGTGCGGAGGGCATCGAACGGTACTGCGTGACCTGGGTGCAACGCTTCCTTGCCGCGCCTCGGGTTACCTGACGGCGCCGCGCGTCGCGGTCGCGGGTTTCGTCTCATCGTAGACGGTGCTGGCCCGGATCTCGTCCAGCAGTGCCGGCAGGAGTTCGGCTTCGCTGAGGCGTCGGACGATCTGGCCATGGCGGAAGAGCACGCCGCCCTGCGCATCGCCGGCGATGCCGAGGTCGGCCTCGCGGGCTTCGCCGGGGCCATTGACGGCGCAGCCCATGATGGCGATGCGGCGCAGGGTGATGCGGCCGCCCTCGGCCTTGATCCGGTCGATGGCGGCCTCGACGGCGGTGGCCAGGCCGATCAGGTCGACGGCGGTGCGTCCACAGGTCGGGCACGAGACGATATCCGGCTCGGCCTGGCGCCGGCCGGCGGCCTCGAGGATGCGCAGGGCGGCGCGAATCTCCTCCTCG
Organism: Lentisphaerota bacterium; assembly: GCA_012514865.1. Classification (GTDB taxonomy): domain Bacteria; phylum Verrucomicrobiota; class Lentisphaeria; order Oligosphaerales; family JAFGRS01; genus JAGVUW01. The sequence goes on from JAAYZO010000793.1 coordinate 2,912, forward strand.
GGCGGGGCGGTCAGGCTGACGCGGATGGTGTCGCCGATGCCATCAAGGAGGAGAGCGCCGATGCCGACGGCGGACTTGATGATGCCCTGGGCGGCGGTGCCGGCCTCGGTGATGCCGAGGTGCAGCGGGTAGTCGGTGGTCGCGGCGAACTGGCGGTTGGCCTCGACCGTGGTGCGCACATCGGAGGCCTTGATGCTGACCTTGATGGCACTGAAGCCCATGGCCTCGAGGGCCTGACAGTGCCGCCGGGCGCTCTCGGCGAGGGCCGCAGGTGCAGGATGGCCGTAGGCCTCGAGGAGGTCCTTCTCGAGACTGCCGGAGTTGACACCGACGCGGATCGGCACCCCGGCAGCCCGCGCCGCCTCGGCGACCTGTCGCAGAGCCGCGACGCCGCCGAGGTTGCCGGGGTTGACCCGCACCCCCGCCGCGCCGGCCTCGATGGCCGCGACCGCAAGGGCGGCGCTGAAGTGGATATCGGCGATGACCGGCAGAGGACTGGAACGGCAGATCTCTCGGAAAGGCTCCACGGCATGGCGGTTGGGAACCGTGACCCGGACGATCTCACAGCCTGCCGCGGCCAGGCGGCCGATCTGGGCGAGGGTCGCTTCGGTGTCGGCCGTGTCGGTGTTCGTCATCGACTGCACCGACACCGGCGCGCCACCGCCGACGGCCACCGTGCCCACATGGATCTGTCGCGTTGCTCGCATGGCATCCCTCGGCATGGCTGATGGGGTTCAATGTAGGCCGTCGGCGCCGGCCGGCAACTTGGCGCGGCCCGGCGGTGCGCCCGCGCGTGTGAAAGGTCACGCGGACATGGGTCAGGCTAAGTCGATGTTCCATACGAGTGGGCGGCTGGCGCCAGCCCGTTCGACCAATCAGCATCCTTCCGCGGTGTGTCTCTCTCCATCCTCGCGCTCGGAAAAGAAACCCTCGCGAGTCGGAAAACTCACGCCGGGCGGACTTCTCTGAGGGTGTCACGATGCGGGAAACCAGGAAACCACGGAGACGAGACCATGCAGAGCCCGGCAGACGAACGGCGTAAGGTCCTCCCCCCCACGCCCTCGCAGGGCCCGTCCTGGACGCGCCTTCTCATCGGCCTCCTGGCGTTGGCCCTGGCCATTCTCGGCTGGCTCGCCTCGCGCCGCACACCCAGCGTCGGCGTGGCGCCGGCCGGCCGCTCCGCCGCGGCGCCTCGTCAGCACTCCGAGTTAGCGAAGCGCCTCGACGACGCCCTGGCTCGCACCGATGCCGCCTGCCGCACGGCCACGTCGCGCCGTCTGGCGGCGGCGCGCCGTGCCGTCGAGGCTGGATGTGTTCAGGCGCGCGGCGGTGTCGATGGCGCTGTCGCCGAGCTCTGCGGCAGCAAGAACTCGGCGGTCCTGATCTGGCTGATGGCGTCGGACACGGTTCGCAAGACGGCACGAACCGACGCGCATGTCCAGAGCGTCCTCGACCCCGCGATCATGGCGCCCTGCCTGCAGGGCATGGCCACGGCCGAGAAGGAGCTGGGCCGGCTCCAGGGTGAGCTCTCCGAGATCAGCACGGCCTTCGCGGTGGAGCTCGCCGCGATCACCGAGAGCAGCGCGCCCGCGGCCGGCGTCGACAGCGCGGCCTGGGAGAGCCTCTGCCAGAGCATCCACGAGTCGCAGACGCGGGTCAGGAAGATCGCCCAGACGAAGATCGCCGGCCAGGTCGGCCTGGGGCTCTCGGCCCTCTTCATCCGCAGCACGATGATCTCGGCCCGCAAGGTCTTCGGGCACATCGTCAAACGGCTCGTCGCGACCCAGGCGGTCGCCATCGGCACCGCCGCCGCGGATGGCCCCTTCCCGGTCGGCGATCTCATCGCGCTCATCGTCGAGGCCGGCGGTGTCGGTCTCTCGGTGTATGACCTGCACAAGGCCCGCAACGTCATGATTCCCGAGCTGAAGCAGCACCTGAACACCGCCATCAACAGTGTTCGGGCGGATGCCCTCAACGACGTCGAGGGTCGCGTCGGCACGATGCTCGAAGCGTTCGAAACCCACAACCATGGCCTGGTAGCGACCCTGAAGGAGGACCTCCGATGATGACCGCCCGCCGCCTGACCGCGTCCGCTGTGTTTGCCGTGTCGTGCCTCGTCCTGGCCTCGCCGGCCCGGTGCAACCCCGCCGCCAAGGCCGTCGTCGCCAGCCTCGACGAGGTCGTCGAAGCCGCCGCGAAGGTCAGCGGCCGGAGCCTGACCCCGTCGGTGCGCACGGCCCTCGCGCAGCAGCTCCGCCAGGCGGCCGTGCGTCATGGCGATGATGTCCTGCGCGCGACGCAGCGCGGCGGCCTGGAGCTGGCCGAGGCCGCCGCACGCCACGGCGATGACGTCTGGCGGTTCAGCGCCATGTCGCCGGGCGCGGCACGCTCGCTGGCCCTCCATGCCGACGACCTCCTCCCGGCCATCCGCCGCGTCGGGCCGGAACTCCTCGAGCTGGAGGCGCGCCATCCCGCCATCGCCCTGCGCGCCACCCGCGCCTTCGGCGACGACGCCGTGCGCTACCTGGCCAAGGAGGTCCCGAGCAGCGACCTCCCGCGCCTCGTCGGCTTCGCGGAACGCGCCGACTCGCCGGCGACGCGTAAGCTCCTCCTCGAAGCCTACCGCCGCGACGGGCCTGTCATCCTCAAGAAACTCGACTGGAAGGTCGTCCTCGCTACGGGACTCTCCGCCGCGATGATCACCGGCGCCCACCAAGTCAGCGACGGCATCCAGGACAGCCTGACCACCCTGGCCAGTGACCACCCCGGGAAGGTCCCCGTGGCCATCGGGGCGCTGACCAGCCCGTTGCGGACCCTCGCCCGGACGATCGCCGTCGTGGTGGGCCTGGGCATCCTCTGGCAGTTCCGTTCGCAGCTCCGGCGGCTCCGCGCCTGGTCGGTGGCGCGGTCGAAGGCGCCGCCGAGCGCCAAGGGAGAGCAGCCGTGACGGCACCCGGCCTCCATAGCCCACCCGACGGCGCCGAGGCGCATGGCACGCGTCGGCGGGTCCAGGCCGGCGCGGCCGGCCGCGCGATGCCCTCAGCCGTCCGCCGGAAAAGCCGTCCGGATCCGACTTCACTATCGGTGTTGACCGCGACCGTGAGATGCCACCAGAGACCCAGGAGCCAGAGACCATGAAGACCCAGACCCTGATCGAAGCCGCCCGCCGCACCGTCCGGATCTCCGCCCGTGAGGCCGTCAGCATCGGCAGGAAGGTGAAGGCCGTCGCCGAACGCCACCCCGGCGTGCTGGTCGGCGCCGCTGTCGGCCACGCCGTCGGACGGACGATCGAGCGCATTCCCGGCACGCAGGTCCTGGGCGTCCTCCCGCGCTGCACCGGCGTCGTCCTCGGCGCCTCGCTGGGCTACGTCATGGGCAAGGCCGTCGCGGAGGTGCTCGAGGAGGAGCGCTTCCGGGAGCTGCGGCGCGCCGCCACCTCCCCGGCCGGCGACGGCACCATCCACAGCACGCCGTGCTGACGACACGACGTATCCAGGGAGACACCTGATGCAGGAAGCCCTCATGACCACCAGCCGACCGGAGCTGCCCGCCAAGCCCCGCAGTCGCGCTGCCGCCGCGGTGAAGGCGACGGTCGAGTTCGTCAAGCCGCCGATCCGCGCCGTCGCCAGCATGATCTCGAGGCACCCGGAGGCCATCGTCGGCGCCGTCGCCGGATACGCCGTCGGTGACCAGCTCGACAAGGTCTGGCTGATCAAACGCATCACCGGGCGAAAGGCCAAGTACGTCTTCGCCTTCGTCGGCGGGCTGTACGGCTACCAGATGGCACTGCAGCGCCGCAGCCTCGACCAGCGCGACGACCAGCAGCGCCTCCGCCGCGATGGCTGGGACCAGGTCTGACCGCAGCCACCGGAGACACCTCCAGGAGACCGCGCATGTCCGTGATCCAGAACTCCCAGCGGCCGTCGCTCACCGACCGGGTCTTCCGCGGCTGCGTCGTCCTCCTGGTGCGCCTGGCCGCCGCCACCGGCCTGACCTACGAGCAGGTCAATGTCTGGATCTTCTGCATCCTCTGGCCGGCCCTGACCCTCGCCTCGCTGGCCCTGAACGCCCTCGTCCTGGCGCGCCTCGCCGCGCCGGGCGCCCTCGGTCGTCTGACCCTCGCCTCCCTGGTCCTCAACGCCGTCCTCGTGGCGGTCCTCCTGAAGCGCCGCTGAAGGCCGCGCCGGGAGAGGGGAGAGGGCGAGTACGCCCGTACGTCGGTGCGTCGGTGGACGGTGCGTCAGTGGCGGACAGCCGGGAGCAGGGAGCGGGGAGTAGGCGCCACGAGCCGAGTGGCGCTCAGCCGCTGGGACCGCCGAGCGTCGGCTCGGCTCCCCCCGGGACCGCCACCCGCAGCAAGCTGCCCCCGGGGGCCGCGCCCACGCGGCCCGCCGCGCTCCGGAACACGGACCCACACGGACCCACACGGACCGACACGGACGGGCTTCACGAAAACAGAGTTCAGAGTTCCGAGTCCGGAGTTCCGAGTCCGGAGTCCCCCGTTCGTGTGATTCGTGTGATTCGTGGTTAACTTCCCTTCCCGTCTTCTCCCTTCGTGCTCTTCGTGTCCTTCGTGGTCACCTACCACTCGCCCTTCCGCGCCTTCCGTGTG
>JAAYZO010000094.1 GCA_012514865.1 Lentisphaerota bacterium
GACCTCTGACCTCCGACCTCTGACCTCCGACCTCTGACCTCCGACCTCTGACCTCCGACCTCTGACCTCCGATCTCCGTCTTCCGCTCACTCGAACGACAGCGTCGGCATCGCCTGGATCGCCGTGCTTGCGCCGATGTTCTCCGGGGGCGGTCCGAAGGGCAGGTACATCTTGTACATCTTGACCACCTCCGTGCCGATGCCCCAGTCGCCGCCGGCGGCGAGGTCGTGGCCGTCGTGGAGGAGCGTCAGGCCGCAGCGCATGGTGCCGACGTGTCCATCGAGGAAGGCCGCGTTGCTGGCGCCGCCGTGGCGGAAGCAGAGCGACCCGATGGCGTCGGGTCCGGCGGGCCGGACCAGGGCCACGTCAGGGCTCGATACAGGCGGGTTGTTCTGCCAGTCCGCCCAGGTCATCAGACGCGAGGGCGACGCGTCGCGGAACTGCGAACGCTTGCGCCAGAAGGCCACGGGGCCGTTCACGGTCGGCCGCCGGCTGGCCGAGAGGGTGTTCTCATTGGCGCCCAGGCTGACGCGCAGCCCGCCGAGGTGACCGAAGGCACCGAGCCGGCCGAGGCTCTCGGTGACGCCGTCGCCCGGACAGCGCGCGATGTCCTCGGCCCAGGCTCCGCCGCCGGAGAAGTAGGCGAGCATGCCGCCCTCGGGCTCGAGGTACCGGTAGACGTCGACGCAGAAATCGTCGGCGTCGTTCGCATAGAGATCCGCGGCGAGCTGGTACTGCCGCAGCAGGCTCTTGCAGGCGATCCCATGCGCCTTGGCGCGGGCCCGCGACAGGGCCGGCAACAGCAGCGACGCCAGGATCGCGATGATGGCAATCACCACCAGCAGCTCGATCAGGGTGAATCGCGCCGGCGCCGCCAGCACCGGCCGAGCGGCGTGACGCCCTGGCCGACGACATCTCACGGACGACTGCCTCCGACCACGATGCCCAGGGTCATCAGGGCGTAGCTGGTCACCAGCTCCGGGTTGCTCTCCTGCCAGCGCCCGGAACGGAGGTTGCTCCACTGCCCGGCATCCTGCTGGAGTTCCAGCAGCAGCGTCACCAGCTCGCGGCGCCAGTCGTGCCGGATGCCGTCAGCACTGACGACCGTCTCGACGCCGCAGACCGCATGCGCCTTGGCCATCGTCTGCAGGTAGTAGAAATGCCCCGAGGCGCCCATGCCGGGGTTCTCCTCGAGGGTGTAGTGCAGCCGGGTCCACTCCAGGGCCGCCCGCACGCGCGGGTCGTCCGGCGTCAGGCGCGCGTAGATCATGCTCTTCAGGCCGGCGTAGGTCATGCTGCCATACGAGCGTATGGTCTCCGCCTGCCCCGGTATGGCCGGCATGTAGTTGAAGCCGCCGTCATGGGGGTCAGAGACCACCCAGCCGCCGCCGCCAGTGCGCTGCAGATTCTGCACCGCCTCGAGGAACTTCGTGGCGCGTTCCCAGGCCACGTCGGCCTGACGCGCGTCGGCGTCGGTCTTGCCCGGCGCGTCGCGATCGACGAAGTCGCTCAGATACAGCGCCTCGAGAATCCACTGCGACGAGGAGAGGTCCGCGGGCGGCTTGCGCTGTGGCGCCGGCAGATCGGAGCCCTTCTCGGTGCCCGCCCCGCGATCGCGGTCGCGCCCCAGGCTGAGCTGGCCCGCCGGGGCGCCGACGCCGCCCGGCCCCCCCGGGCCGCCGATGCCGCC
>JAAYZO010000794.1 GCA_012514865.1 Lentisphaerota bacterium
AGTCGCGGCAGGCGGGCACCCCGAGCCGTCAAACGGAAGACAAAGTGGCCCAAGAAGCCGCCAGACAGCAAGGCCGAGAAGGTGTCTTGGACTGTAACCATTCTAAGTGAAGAGTATTAGACCCGTCCGACCCGTCCGACCCGTCGATCTCCCAGTCCTCCACGCCTCACGTCGGGCTTGCCAGAGCCAGCCCGGGCGGCTACACTCCCAGCAACGGCCACGCCGCGAGGCGCGCAACACTCTGCCCAGGCCTCGCGCCACTGGCCGTGCCGGTCTCCGTGGGTACGTCTCTGGAGTGTTCTCGTATGCCTGACAAGGTTCCCATCCCCAAACCCGGCGAGAGTTTCCTCTGCCGGGCCTGTGGCCGCGAGTCGCTGGCGAAAGTCAAGAAGGTCATGGATGGCTGGCGCTGTACCGGCGAAGTCGTCCTGTGCGCGTTCTGTCAGGCGCCTGTCGCTCCGGCGACGACGCCAGCCGCGTCGGCCGCATCTCGCGACAGCGGCGCCGCCAACGCCGCCGCGTTGCGCCGTCTCGCCGCGCTCCTGGATACCGAGCCGGCCGCCGCGCCGCGGCTGGCGGATGCGACCCGGGGTCATTTCTGCAAGGACTGCCGACACTTCCTGCGGCATCCTTTCTACAGCCGCTGCCTGCACCACGAGAAGAACGTCGAGCCGATGGAAGACTGCGACGACTTCGATCCCCGTCCGGAAGGCGCCGACGCGACTTCGGAAGAACCCCCAACCACGGCAGCGCCATAATGCCTAAGTATCTCTTGCGTAAATGTTTGCGATTGTCTTTTAGCGGCCTTGTTCTGGCCTGCCTGGTCGTCCTCGGACCGGGATGCCGTTCGACGCCGGGTTCGTCAGCGGCCGCGGCGTGGTCCTACCCGCCGGGGGTCTGTCCGCGTTTCTATGCGCAGTACCTCCCCTACCCCCGTCGCGGCCTGCCGACGGCTCAGCCACTGCCCGCCACGCCGGGCTGGACCGACCCGCGTATGGAACGCGACCTGGCGCGTTTCACCGATGCCGGCCTCGACGGCATTCTCCTCGCGCTTCAACCCGATTCCCTCGCCGACCCATTCCAAACCGAACGCGTACAGCGCTTTCTGACACTCGCCGCGGCCCGGGCTCCGTCCGGGTGGGAGGTCGTCCTGATGCTGATACCCCCGGCAGATGACGCCGTCGCGGTCGACCGCAACGCCCTCGGGCGCTGGCTGACGGCTCACGGGCTCCTCGAACACCCGAATCTGCGGCGGCGTTCCGGCCGCATCGTCGTCCTTCTGGCGCCCGGGGTCCACGCCGCCGGTGCGCCGCACCCTGCCGTCGTGGCGGTCGCCTGCGGCGCTCCCGGGTCGGAGTGGCGCTGGCCGGCGCCGGCGGACCCGGAGCGCTTCGCGCCGACCGGACCCGACCGCCAGGTCGTGGTCTACGGCGGCTTCTGGACCGACATCACCGCCCCTGACGGCGTCACGGCGCCCGGCTGGGCCCTCGAGCGCCGCCAGGGCCGAACCCTCCAGGACGAGATCCAGCGGGCCTTCGACGCCCAGGCCATGACGATCTGCATCGCCAGTTGGAATGACTACGTCGCCGGCACCTTCGTCGAGCCCAACAGCCTCGACGGCATGAACCCGCTGCGGCGGCTCACCGCAGCACTCCGCACGGCACGCCGCCACGCCGCCGCCGCCGCCACGCCGCCCACGCCCTGAGCCGCAGGCCGCACGTGCCTCGCCTCGACGCCCGAAGGGTGGCTCATTCACGGGCCGTCATGTGGCGCGTGACTGGGGCAGGCTAACCGCGACCTCGACCCCGGGGAGACCGGCTCCGCGCTGTGCCGGCGGCGTCAGCCGAGTTGCGGCCGCCCCGCCGCGGCCTATGTTGGAGGCATGCGCAACCGCCAGGCCCCCGGCGCGCCGGGTTGCCGGGTGGAACCGACAGATACATCACGCGCACTGCCTGCTGGAGGCCAGGCGGCCGGGGGCGCGGGAGCGTCCGCGAGCCGGACCGGAGCCGACGGACGTCGGCTCCGGGCAGCCGCTTCTACGGGACACGGAGTTTCTTGCAGGCGCACCGAGGGCTACATCGATGTCCGGTCATACCGATATGGTCTGCCTGATCCTCGCTGGCGGTCGCGGCAAACGCATGGCCAGCAAAGACTGCCATAAGGTCTGCTTCCCCATCGCGGGACGGCCGGCCATCGTACGCGCTATCGATACCTACAAAGAGGCCGGCCTGCGGCGCTTCGTCGTCGTCGTCGGCCAGATGGCCGAACAGGTCATGGCCACCGTCTCGGCCGTCCACCCCGAGGTCCTCTTCGTCTTCCAGGGCGAACCGCGCGGCACCGGCCACGCCGCCATGGTCGGCGTCGAAGCCCTCGCCGCCATGGGCTACAACGGCCATGTCATGGTCGTCATGGGCGATAAGGTCACCCGCGCCGACACCGTGCGGCGACTCATCCAGCGCTACCGCGAGCAGACCCCCGACCTGCTCCTGACCGCCCTGCCCAAGGTCGCCGAGACCAGCGCCGGCCGCGTCGTCCAGGACGAGCAGGGCAGCGTCCTCGGCCTGGTCGAGACCGCCGACCTCCGGCAGTCCCGCGAGACCGGCAGGCCAATCCGACTCGGCGGCCGTGACTTCAGCGCCGATGAGGTCGAGGAACAGAGCCTCAATGTCAACGCCTCGATGTACCTCTTCCGCTTCGAGGTCCTCCGCGAAGCCCTGCGCTACATCTCGCCGGTCAACGCCCAGGGCGAGCTCTACCTCACCGACACCGTCGCCGTCATCCGGCGCTCCGGACGCGTCGACTGCATGCTGGTCTCCGATCCGAATGACCTGATGGCCTACAACACCCCGGCCGAACTCCTCGCCATCGAAGAGGTCGTCCTCCAGCGCGAAGGCCAGCCGCCCGTCGCCCCGCCGGTCGAACGCCTCGTCAGCCGGCGCTTCCTCAAGCCCGCCAAGGAGTGGCTCGCGATCCTCGATGACAATGGCCCCGCCCTCCGCCGCGTCCTGGCCGGCTTCTACGGCGAGGACAGCGCCGTGCTCGAGGAACGCCGCGAGGCCATGCGCACCGTCATCCAGGCCTTCATCGGACAGTACGGACCGGAGCGCCTGACCGTCCTCTGCCGCGCCCCCGGACGCATCAACCTCATGGGCCGCCATGTCGACCACCGCGGCGGCTGCGTCAATGTCATGGCCATCAACCGCGAGGCCCTCGTCGCCGCCTCCGCCCGCGATGACGACGCCGTGCGCCTGCGACACCTCCAGGTCCGCCAGTTCCCCAATCGCGAGTTCCGCATCTACGACCTCCTCGGCGAAGAGTCCTGGAGCGGCTGGATGGACTTCCTCGGCTCCAGTACCGTCCAGCGCGTCCTCAGCGCCGCCCCCGGCGACTGGAGCCACTACGTCCGCGCTCCCCTGCTCCGACTCCAGTACGAACAGGGCCACATGCGCCTCAAGGGCATGGACTGCATGGTCAGCGGCAATATCCCCATCGGCGCCGGACTCTCCTCCAGCTCGGCCCTGGTCGTCGCCTTCGCCGAGGCCGCCGTCGTCCTCAACGGCATCAAGGTCGCCATGCGCGACTTCATCGACCTCTGCGGCGAGGGCGAGTGGTTCGTCGGCTCGCGCGGCGGCAGCGCCGACCACGCCGCCATCCGCACCGGCCAGCTCGGGCAGGTCTCAGCCATCGGCTTCTTCCCCTTCCGCATCGTCCGCGAGGTCCCCTTCCCCGCCGACCTGCGCGTCGTCATCGCCTACAGCGGCGCCCGCGCCGTCAAGAGCGCCGAGGCCCGCGATGTGTTCAACCAGCGCGTCGCCTGCTACCAGCTCGCCGAACTCGTCCTCAAGGAACGCTGGCTCGCCGCCGCCGGCATGGAACACCTCCGCGACCTCAGCCCCGACCGCCTCGGCGTCACCGCCAATGACGTCATCCGCGCCCTCACCCTCCTCCCCGACCGGCCTTCACGCGACGACCTCCCCGCCCTCCTGCCCAGCGCCCGCCAGGACGACCTGCGGCGCATCCTCGCTTCACACGCCGACGTCGGACCCTACAACCTCCGCGGCGCCGCCCTCTTCGGCATCAGCGAGTGCATGCGCAGCGAACGCTTCGCGGAGGCCCTCGCCAACGGCGACCTCGAGACCATCGCACGCTTCATGAACGCCAGCCACGACGGCGACCGCGCGGCGTCCTGGAACAACGGCGAGGCGGCACCCTTCGCCGTCGATACCAGCGACGCCGCACTCCTGCGACTCGCCGCCGACACCGTCGACCTCACCGCCTGCAGCGGCGCCTACACCTGCAGCACCCCCGACATCGACCGCATGGTCGACCTCGCCAGGGCTGTCCCCGGCGTCGTCGGCGCCCAGCTCGCCGGCGCCGGCCTCGGCGGCTGCATGATGGTCCTCGCCAGACCCGCTGCCATCGAGGGCCTGGTCCAGAGCCTCCATGAGGACTACTACCAACCCCGTGGCCTGACCCCCGAAATACACGTCTGCTCGCCGGTCGAAGGCGCTGGACTGGTCGGCGTCGGCCCCGAGCCCTGAGATTCGGAACGGGCTCCTCACCATCGGACCAAGGGCACGCGTCGAAGCACCCCCCACCACGACCGCGCCGCAAAAGCACGCCGGAATTGCGCTCGACAGCGTTGCAACCGCGGCCGTGCACGCTATAGTCTTGAATCACGTACGAACAGCCCGCGCCAGGGCACGGGCAGCACCAACCACCCCAGCAGGATCGGAATTCGTATGGGTTCGGTAAAGAAGAAGCGCGCGAAGAAGATCTCGAAGCACAAGCGTCGGAAGCAGCTTAAGGCCCTGCGTCACAAGAATAAGTGACCTGAGCCTCGAGCCTACGGATACCGGGGATGCCCTCCTACTCAACGCTGGCGCCGGTCGTTGCGGCGGCTGTCGTTCTGTGGCTGGCAGGGGTCCCCGGCGTCTGCCTGGCCTTCGACCAGCCCGCCACGCCCCCGCCTGACGACCTCTGCCTCGATGACGCCGACCGCCGCGCCGCCGCGGCCCTCCAGCACTTCGCCTGGGGCGTCCACGAGCAGCTCGCCTCCGCCGGCGAGTTCGATACCGCGGCCAGGCACTACCGCGAGGCCCTGCGCCTCCAGCCACGCTCCACACTGGCCTTCCAGCACCTGGCGACACCCTACCTGATCCTGCGGCAGTTCGACCAGCTCCAGACCCACCTCGAGCCCCTCCTC